>CALFXQ010000437.1 GCA_937958285.1 uncultured Fusibacter sp.
TTCTGATCTGATTAACTAATTTCTGCTAATGATTATAATATGAATACCTCATACCACCATCAGCAAATTAGAACTAACCAAAGCAACTGATGATTAAATTTCCCTACTCCCATTCGATAGTGCTCGGTGGTTTGCTCGTTATATCATACAGGATGCGGTTTACGCCTTCGACTTCGTTGACGATGCGGCTTGAGATGCGGTCTAGAACCTCGTAAGGGAGGCGTGCCCAGTCGCTGGTCATGCCATCAGTGGAGGTTACGGCGCGGATGCCCACCGCGTGGCTATAGGTGCGTTCGTCGCCCATAACGCCCACGGAGCGTACATTGGGGAGCACGGTAAAGTACTGCCATACGTCTTTTTCGAGGCCCGCTTTTAAGATTTCTTCGCGAAGAATTGCGTCGGATTCACGAACGATGTGAAGGGCTTCCTCTGTGATTTCACCCATAATGCGGATGGCAAGACCAGGACCTGGGAACGGCTGACGCCATACCATGTGATGAGGAATGCCGAGGGCTTCACCAAGGGCACGTACCTCGTCTTTAAAGAGTTGGCGCAGTGGCTCGATTAAGCTAAACTTCATATCTTTTGGCAGACCGCCCACGTTATGATGGGACTTAATAACGTGCGCTGTGTCGGTGCCCGACTCTATAACGTCTGGATACACCGTACCTTGCACGAGGAACTCGATGCCCTCTAGCTTATTGGCCTCCTCTTCGAAGAGACGAATAAAGTTTACGCCGATAGATTTGCGCTTTGTTTCGGGATCGCTCACACCTTTGAGGTCGCCTAGAAACTTGTCGTGAGCGTTAACGCGTATAATATTCATATTGAAGTGCTCGCCGTAGGTTTCGATTACTTGGTCGCCTTCGTTTTTGCGCATTAAACCGTGATCGACAAAGACGCAAGTGAGTTGGTCGCCGACCGCTCTGTGCACGAGTAATGCTGCAACCGAAGAATCCACACCGCCAGAAAGGGCACAAAGTACCTTTTTATCGCCCACTTTTTCTTTAATCTCTTGAATAAAGGACTCCGCTAAGTTGCCCATATCCCAATCGCCTATGCAACCGCAAACGTCGTAGAGGAAGTTTTTGATCATTTGACGACCAAAGGGCGTGTGTTCAACTTCTGCGTGGAATTGTACAGCGTAAAGATTGCGAGAAGCATTTTCCATGGCCGCTACCGGACAGGAATCTGTGGTCGCCGTAATCGCAAAGCCCGCAGGTGGGGCAGCGATATAGTCATTATGGCTCATCCAACAGACCGAGCCCGACTCTATACCCGTAAAGAGATTGCTCTCTCCCCCTATATGGAGATTGATGCGGCCGTATTCGCGTTCTACCGCGCGGTCAACTTGACCGCCAAGGGTTTGTGCCATAAGCTGTGCGCCGTAGCAAACACCTAGAACCGGAATGCCTAAGTTAAACACTTCAGGATCAATTTTGGGTGAGTTTTCTTCGTAGACGGAATTTGGTCCGCCAGTAAAGATAATCCCCTTAGGGTTCATCGCTTTGATCTCTGCAGCCGTGCGCTTAGCAGAAATTACTTCACAATAGACTTTGTTTTCGCGAACGCGACGGGCAATCAATTGGTTGTATTGTCCACCGAAATCCACGACGACAATCATTTCTCTTTGAGACATGCTAGGTAGCCTCCCGACTGTATTAATCTCTCGCTGTGCTGTAGTTTGGCGCTTCTTTAGTGATGGTAATATCGTGAGGATGGGATTCTTTTAAACCCGCACCCGTAATACGTACAAATTTGCCGTTTTTTCTGAGGTCCTCAACCGTACGCGTGCCGCAGTAGCCCATGCCCGCGCGAAGGCCACCAATTAACTGGTACACATTTTCTGCGAGGGTGCCGCGGTAAGGGACAACCCCTTCAACGCCTTCTGGTACAAATTTTCTAGTGTCGTTTTGGAAATAGCGGTCGCCAGAACCCGCAGCCATGGCGCCTGTTGAGCCCATGCCGCGATATGTCTTAAATGAACGGCCCTTATAGATGACTGTTTCACCTGGGGATTCTTCTGTACCTGCAAAGAGTGAACCCAGCATAATCACTGACGCACCCGCTGCAATGGCCTTAGGCAGCTCACCAGAGTACTTAATGCCGCCGTCGGCAATAACGGGCACGCCGTATTCGTCTGCGACTTTTGCACATTCGTAAACCGCAGTTAACTGTGGCATACCAATACCCGCCACAACGCGAGTTGTGCAGATAGAGCCTGGGCCGATACCCACTTTTACGCAATCTGCTCCCGCTTCGATTAAGTCCCTTGTGGCTTCGCCAGTGGCGACATTGCCGGCAATCAGCTGTAAATCTGGAAATTGTGTTTTAAGTTTTTTCACTGCATTGATAATATTTTGCGAATGGCCATGGGCAGAATCTAGAACCACCACGTCTACACCCGCTTTGACTAATGCCTCCACGCGTTCTTCCATATCGCGGCCAATGCCCACCGCAGCCCCTGCTAATAGACGTCCACCTGCATCTGTGGCGCGATTTGGATAGATAATGACCTTTTCGATATCTTTAATGGTGATTAACCCTTTGAGGATGCCCTTGTCGTCTACTAAAGGAAGTTTCTCGACCTTGTGCTTTCTGAGGATCGTCTCTGCTTCGAACATGCTGATGCCCGCCTTAGCAGTGAGGAGCTTTTCTTTTGTCATCACTTCGCCAATTGCCTTGTCTTTATTAGTCTCAAAGCGAATGTCGCGGTTTGTGATGATGCCCACCAGTTTATTGGTGCTGTCGACAATGGGCACACCCGAAATACGGTAGCGCGCCATCAATTCGAGGGCGTCGTTTACTCTGTGTTCTGGAGATAGGTAAAAAGGATCTACAATAACGCCGTGCTCACATCGCTTGACTTTGTCTACTTCTAGGGCCTGCGCCTCTATCGACATGTTTTTGTGAATAATGCCTATGCCGCCTTCTCTGGCTATGGCAATGGCGAGCTTTGCTTCGGTTACCGTGTCCATACCCGCTGACATCACGGGAATATTGAGTTTGATTTTCTTTGTAAGCTGCGTTGCAAGGTCTACCTCGTTGGGTAGTACGTCAGACTTTTGTGGAATCAATAGCACGTCGTCGTAGGTAAGGCCTTCGAAAACAATTTTATCCTGCATACTTTCTCCTCTTCTTCTTTCTGTCGATAGACAATTGCAGCAAAAACAACAAAAAAACGCGGTCGTGAAACAACCGCGCCTAAATAGGCCGTTCATTTCACTCATAGAGGCGCGATTTACGGTTGCGCCGTAGAAACATGTGGGCCTTATTCCCCCAAATATACGAGTGGCATATTGCTAATGTGTAGTATGTCCGCAATATACGGACGATATGTTATCACTTAAAATAGCAGATAGCCATGCAAAAGTCAAGGGACATGACAACATCTTAATAGCTCTATTTTGTGGAAACGCTTTCCGGATGCGTTCTTACATATACTGCCAGTGGCACGTCGTGGTGCTCAAGCTGTTGCATAAAATCTCTAACAACAGTAAAGAGCAGCTGCATATTCTGAACCTCGGAATCTGGGTAGCGGTTGTAGGCCTGAACAAAGCGATCTAAATCCCCAATAATCTTGTGGTGGGCCATTTGGTGTTCACTAAATCCCCCCATACCCGAATTTTGGTGCAGTGCTTCTTCGTCGGTAAAGTGCTCCACTACGTACCGGGTTAAACCCTGAAGGGACTTTTGAATTCTCGGATGGTCTTTGGCCTCTATGCCCAGCATAAGCATATTTAAAAGCTCAATTAATTCGCGGTGCTGTGTGTCGATAAGATCATTGCCTGTGTGAATCAGCGCTACAGGTTCTAGTATCATCACTACCTCCAAGGCCAATTGGCGATTTCTGTGCTCAAATTACCGCGCATAACTTTTCTTCTACTATAATCTATATTCTTCAACTAGAATCTATTATACTATACATAATGGAGCGTGATAATATGGGACTATTTAGACATGTCAATGATTTAATAAAAGAAAACACTTGGCGCTACGTGCTCGGTGTTCTTGTACTGATTGCAATTGATGCAGCAATGCTCGTGCCTCCTTGGATTATCGGACGCATTGTAGACAGCCTGGTGGCCAGAGACTTGCCCCTAAGCTTGCTTGTAGGTCAACTAGCTATAATGTTGGCCCTCGAAGCAGCTGTTTTTCTGTTTCGTTTCCTCTGGCGTCTATGGATTACTGGGGCGTCTCGAGAAATCGAAACGGGTATACGGCAGCGTTTTTTTGCCCACCTCGAGCGCTTATCCACCGACTTTTACATTCAAAATAAAACTGGCGATTTAATGGCACGCGCCACCAACGACCTCAATGCCGTGCGCATGGCCCTGGGTATGGGCGTGATTATGATTACCGACGCCATCTTTATGACCCTTACAACAGTGGGCATTATGCTCGTTCAAATCGACGTCAAGCTCACCCTCTTTGCGCTTATTCCCCTGCCGCTTTTGGCCATCACCATTGCCCTTATGGGGTCTGCCATACAGCACCGTCACCGCGAAGTGAACGAGGCCTTTTCCACCCTTAGCGAGCGCGTTCGCGAGGCCTTTTCTGGCATCCGCATCGTTAAGAGCTTTGTGCGAGAGCGCTCTGTGGTCGACGTGTTTAACACCGACAACAAAGAGATGCTGCGCACCAACCTGCGCCTTGTGTCGATCTGGGGCTTTATGTTCCCGCTTATCGGCTTTATTGCCTCTACAAGCTTGGTCATCGCCATGTATTTTGGGGGACAAGCCGTACTCACAAGCAGCCTAACACTGGGCCAATTCGTGACCTTTATTACCTATTTGGGCATTCTCACTTGGCCTTTTATGGCCATTGGCTGGGTAATCAATGTGCTACAGCGCGGCGTTGCCTCAATGGTGCGCATCAACGAAATTCTCGATGCAAAAGTAGATATCGTCGACGACGAACCGTTAGAAGTCTCACGTCTCTACGGCGATATCGAGGCGCGCAATCTGAGTTTTGCCTATCCTTCCGAAGTGATTCCCACATTAAAGCACGTGAACTTCAAACTGAGTCGCGGGCAAACCTTGGCCATTTTAGGTCGCACCGGATCTGGCAAAACCACTTTGGTCAATTTGCTCATGCGCCTTTACAATCCACCCCGGGGCATGCTCTTTATAGACGGCTACGATGTTCGCGATATCAAGCTCACCACCTTAAGACAGCACATTGGCTTTGTGCCACAGACGAGCTTTCTCTTTTCTAAGAGCATCAAAGACAATATCGCCATTTCTGACAGCGCCACAAAAGATAAAAAAGTGGCTTACTATGCAAAAATCGCTGGCATTGCCCAAGAAATTGAATCGCTACCTCAAGGCTACAACACCCTATTAGGCGAGCGCGGCGTGAATCTTTCCGGTGGACAAAAGCAACGCCTAGCCATTGCAAGGGCTTTAATAGAGAACCCCGATATGATCATAATGGATGACGCCCTCTCTGCCGTAGATACCCATACCGAAGAGACCATTCTCAACCATCTCAAACAAGAGCTCAAAGAGCGTTCCACAATTTTGGTGTCTCATCGTATTTCTACCATCCAACATGCGGATTTAATCTTAGTTTTAGAAAATGGTTATGTAAAACAATCTGGGACCCACCAAGAGCTCCTCTCCACTGAGGGCTTCTACCGCGAGCTTTTCGAGAAGCAACAACTCGAAGAGCGCATCGCAACCTATTCTTAAGGAGGCTACCGTGGAGAACCCTAGTCAATTTATCGAGAAGGATATAGAAAAGTCCTTCGACCTGAAGCTCTTTATGCGCTTAATGCGCTATGCACGCCCTTATAGTTTGCTATTAATTCTGTGCATCGTCATGCTGGTGCTAGTTACCTTAGTCGATGTCATCAATCCCTTTCTTATCAAGATTACCATCGACGACATT
>CALFXQ010000438.1 GCA_937958285.1 uncultured Fusibacter sp.
CGCACAGGCCTCCCGTTAACCATAAAAGCATGGCCTCTAATCGCCACTTCTCTAATGCCCACCACATCTTCGAGCCTATAGAGGGTATAATCGCCTTGGGTGAGACTCAGAGTAAGGGCATACAAATTTGGCGCTTCAGCCGACCATAGCAGAGGCAACTCGACATCATATACTATAGAGACCCGTTCTGTTACCCGTTCTCTTTCTGTTACTATAGAGACCCGTTCTATTACCTCTTCTCTTTCTGTTACTATATAAGGGGACATGGTAGCGGTGAGTGCGTATTGGTCGAGGGGGAGGCTAAGGCCTTTGATGTGGGCTGTGATCGTCACTTGGGCGCGCTGATAATCGGGGCTCAGAACAGTGGTGAAGCGGTAGTCGAAGATGTGAACACGAGGCACTTCAATCCAAGTCACATCGCGAAAGATACCGCTTAACCACCACATGTCCTGATCCTCTAGATAAGTGCCGTCGCTCCACTTGTAAACCACGACTCGGAGGGTGTTGAGTCCCGGTTTGAGCAGAGGCGTGGCATCGAATTCGCTCGTATACCGAGACCCTTGGCTATACCCAAGGCGCTCACCGTTGATGTAGAGGTGAAAAGCGCTGTCTACGCCGTCAAAGCGCAAGTAATGGCGGCTGGCGCCTTCAAGTTGTGCGGGTGATAATGTTAAATCGCGCTCATAGACCCCAGTGGGGTTTTGACGCGGCACTGAAGGCGGTATGAGTGGAAATTGGTAGTACAAATCGGTGTAATGCATTTGATCGTAACCATGCATTTGCCAGCAACTAGGAACAGGAATTAAATCCCAACCTTCTATTACCTCTGGAATTCTCCCTGGCGCGTCAAAGTATCGAAAGCGCCAAAGACCATTGAGTGAAGTTGCCCTTTGGCTTGGACTGTCAAAGTGGGCCCTGGCTGGCAGACGACCAATTTCTAAGCAATTGAGATTTCTAAAGGCTTCTTGCATATTGACTCCTCACTGGCATCCACTTAGGGATGCCATTTACTTAATGCTATCTATTTATAGCCATTTACTTGATGCCCGTACTGGAGATGCCTTCGATGATTTGCTTTTGCGCTAGGAAAAAGCCAATGAGGGGTGGGATACAAATTAGCGAGGTCACCGCCATGATTCCAGACATATTTGAATCGCCGACGCCTTTAAAAGCAGCAAGGCCAAGGGTCAAGGTGTATTTCGATTGATCGTTTAAGAAAATCAATGGGCCAAGGTAATCGTTCCACACAGAAAGGGTGTTAAAAACGGCAATGAGCACCAAAGTGGGCTTAACGAGCGGCATGTATATTTGCAAATAGATTTGAAAGGGATTGGCGCCGTCAATGCGCGCGGCTTCCTCGAGTTCTCTCGGTATGTTGAGAAGAAATTGACGTAGCAGAAAGATGTAGAAAGGCGAACCAAACCATGCGGGCACAATAAGGGGCTTTAACGTGTTGATCCACCCAAAGAAATTAAATTCCATGTACAAGGGAATCATGGTCACATCCCAAGGAATCATCATGGTGGCCAAGAGCACGATAAACAAGGTATCTCTGCCTTTAAACTGGAATCTTGCGAATCCATAGGCGACGAGAGAACAGGAGATTAACTGGCCAATTGTGGTGCCAACAACGATGAGCAAGGAGTTGAGCAGGTATTGGTTAAAGGGCTGGGCCGTCCAGGCATCGATAAAGTTGCCCACCAACCACTTGCCTGGAAACCAGATTGGGGGAAAGGCATTGAGCTCCGCCTCAGTCTTAAAGGCAGAGGTGATGGTCCAGAAAAAGGGAAACAAAAAGAGCGCTGAAAAGAAGATTAGCAAGGTATATATGGGCAAAAGCTTAATCCACCGCTTTTGCTTAATGGTCTGCCATCGGTTGATCCTTTGCATGGGTGGCTCCTTATTTTTCTTATTTTTTCACTTCGGATTCGTAGAAAACCCAAAGCGAAGAGGATTTAAACACTAAAAGCGACAAGGTGAGTATGATGATAAACATCACCCAAGCATTGGCCGATGCATAGCCCATCTCGAAGTGCTTAAAGGCATTGTTGTAGACATACATCGCGTAGAAGTAAGTGGAGTTTGAAGGTCCGCCCTTGGTCATGAGTAATGCCAAAGTCAACTGCTGAAACGCAGAGATAATGGTCATAATGAGGTTGAACAACAACGACGGCGTAATAAGGGGCATGGTGATGCTAAAGAACTGCTGAAGACCACTGGCACCGTCAATGCGTGCCGCTTCGTAATAGTCTCTCGGAATTTCCTTTAGGGCACCTAAAAAAATCAGAACCATTGTACCTTGACCCCAAAGGCTAGCAATAACCATGGCAATGAGCGACCACTTAGGATCGCCAATCCAGTTCGGCCCAGAGATGCCAACAAGGGATAATAGATAGTTGATAACGCCGTACTTAAAATCGAATATCCAAATCCATATCATGGACAAGGCGACTCCAGAAATAACCGAGGGCAAGTAGAAGATGGTCTTAAAGAGACCTTGACCCTTTAGCTTTTGATTGAGCATTAAAGCAAGGGCTAGGGCGATAAATATCTGCAAGGGCACAAAGATGAGGGCAAATTTAATGGTGACACCTAGGCTGGTATAGAACATCTTATCTTCGGTAAACATCTTAATGTAGTTGTTGAACCCCACAAATGTGGGGTTTCCAACTATAGGCCAGTCAAAGAAGCTAATGGCCAGAGAAAAGATGATTGGTCCTAGTGTGAAGATGGCAAAGCCGATCAGCCATGGTGCGATAAATAAATAGGGGATAGACCAGCCGCGCTTCATAGCAGGCCTACTTTAAAAGTGGCGCAGATTCTTCTACGGCGGTATTTAGAATGGCAGCCACATCTACAGCTTCGCCATTAAGGGTATCCACAAAGATCTTCTCGATGGCAAAGAGCATTTTCTCAGAGAGCTTACTGTAGTTTTCGTTGATCAAGAAGGCAGGCTTATGAGCCGTTGCCGTCTCGAGCATTTGATAGAAGGGCTTGTAGAAGGGGTCGTTGGTGTAATTGAGTTTTTCCGCCACGCTCTTAAGCACTGGCAAGTCAATTTTTGCGCGCATTTCAACGGCCTCAGGGGAGGTGTAAAACTTCACAAACTTCCAGGCAAGTTCCTTTTGCTTAGAGTCTTTTGCGATACAAATCGCAGAACTGTTCATCACACTTGCCGCAGATTCAGCCTTAGGCAGGGCGACCACGCCTAAATTCTCAGCGCCAATGCTCTCGATGTGGCGTTCAAGCGGCCAAATGCCACTTTCTTGCATGGCCACATTGCCACCTCTAAAGGACTTGCTAATGCTATCCTGAGCTGCCAAAGCAGAACCGTCCTTCACCATGTCGGCGAACATTTGCATCATAGAAACGGCCTTAGGACTGTTAAAATAACCATCCATTGTAGCGCCGTCGTCAGACAAGTACGAGGTGCCAAAGCTCCAATAATACTGTTCAAAATCGTAGGGATCAGGACTTGTGGCAAAGGCGAAACCGTAAATATCATCGCCTAAAGCAGAGATCGCCTTTGACTTTTCTCTTAGATCATCCCATGTCCAATCGTCAGTAGGATAGGGAACGCCCGCTTGATCGAACAGCTTCTTGTTGTAATAAATCACGTGTGAAGTGTAACCTACTGGCATCCCTAAAACGTTTTCCCCAAGGGTGCTGTAATTCAGTATGCCCGGATAAAGGTCCTCAGTGATCGCCGTAAATTCAGCATCATTTTCCATATAGGTATTGAGGGGCTCGAGGGAAGCCTGGTATGTGGGGAAGTCCCACATATACATCACATCCGGTGCATTTTTGGCGCCAAAGCCGGCGGCGATCTTTTGATCGTAACCATCGCCGTAGCCCTCTACCTGCACCTTGATACCAGGGTTTAGCGCTTCGAAACGCTTGGCAATAGCCTGTTGGACTTCGAGCGTATCCTCTGAATCCCAGGTGGCAAATCTTAGAACGGTGGCCTTTTCGCCGCAGCCTGTGAAGATAAATGCAGTCAACAGCAGCAATAATCCAAAGATAAGACTCTTTTTCATTCTGTACTCCCTTCATTGAGTAAAGTGGTTTCTGTTGGTAACTGCATTTTACTAAATTATTTACTATAAATCAATCCATTTAGTAAA
>CALFXQ010000439.1 GCA_937958285.1 uncultured Fusibacter sp.
AATCGTTTCTGAGATAACCAGCCTTGGCATTGTATTTCTCTAGTTCTTGGGTAGAGGCAATTTTACCTAAGTAGCCCAAAACATGTGAACCCAACAAGCTTTGTGGATAGTAGCGAACGGGTTTAATCTCAACAGTGATATTTGGATATAACATGCCTTGCTCTTGTATTTGCACGGCAGTTTTTTTGCTCACATTTACCGCAACGTTTATCGGTTCATACTTTAGATAGCCCTTTTCGCGAATGGCATGACGCATAATCGCAATGGCATAGGCCTCTTTCTCACTGTATTTGCCATCGATCTTATAGAAATCCCTAACTGCCTTAAAAGCCTGCTCTGCACTGGCATTCAAGGGCACTTCGTAATAATCTAAAAAGTTTTTGCGATTAAAATCGTAAGTAAAGACCATATCTTTAACGCGAATAGGCAAGTAGATGCCCTTGAGTTGGAGTATTTGCTGGGCGGCAAACTTGTCTAAATCCGCAGCAATTTGCTCTTGCTCTTTATAAATTTCGAAGACGCGACTTGCTGCAATATTTTCGTCGAAACCATTTTCTTCGAGCCACTGCTTTTTTTGCACATCTGCTTCGAAGACAAAACCTGAATCCGTCATTAAAATGGGCAAACTAATATGGGTTTCTCCGTTTGCTTCAAGGAGTTTAAATAAGCTGACGATCATCTGATGCTGTTCTTCGGTCAACTGTTGATTGTATAAAAAATCAACAGAGTATGACGTCTTGTTTCCAGCGAGTAGGACGCCATTTCGATCTTTAATCTCGCCGCGTTTTGCCACTTGTACAACTTTTTTTAACCTTGTGTCGAGGGCTTTTTCGGAATACTGTTCTCCTTCCACAATTGTCAATTGAGCCAGTCTAAAACTCAAAACCACAAAAATGAAAGAAAAGATAGCCCAAACCCAAAAACGCCGGTCGTTCAATCTTTCTAACATAAATCACCTATCTCATCTGATATCCCATAAATATTCTAAAGGCCGTTGTATATGCAACTACACCGATTGCTAAATTATAAATCACTTCTGGCAACAAAATGCCAAACAAAAACCGCACAATGTGAATATCGCCATTTGCAAAATAGTCGATAAAGAGAAACATGGTGTGGAATAATGCCGTTGTCGCAATAATTAAGACCACCGGCGTTATATAGTTATCTTTGAAGATTTTTTCTTCTAGAAGTGCAATAATGCTGGCAATTGTCAAATAGATGAGCAGATGGGTTCCTAGACCTTTGCCGATGATCACATCTGTGAGAACGCCTGCATAGATTGCAGTTTTAATGCCAGCATAACGCCCAAAGAGCACAATGGCAATAATCAACCATATCAACATGATATTGGGTATCACATCGCCAATGCGAATGGCCTGAAGTAAAGTTGTCTGTACAAGGACCATCACTAAACTAATCAATACTAAATAGCGATCTTTCATGGCATACCTACTCCATCATCGTATTCTTTTGTGGAATAATAAAGACGCGATCGATATTTTTAAAATCTACATTGGGCTTAACGCGTATGGTCTTTAACAATGTATCTTTGTCTTCGACGACTTCAGTGACTTCTCCTATCATAACACCGTTGGGATATACGCCAAGGCCCGAGGTAATCAATTGATCGCCAGGAAAAATCTCCCCTTCTGGATCGAAGAGGTAGCCTTCTAAAAGATCTTCCGAAAACCCCGACACCACGCCATCAAAATTGCGCTTATCGTCGAGAATTTGAAAGCTCACTGTGCCGCGATTGTCGATAACCGTAATGACCTTTGCCCAGTGCTCGCCGACCTCGAACACTTGACCAATCAAGCCATTGCCATTAAAGATCATGGCACTTTCTGTGACGCCTTCTGCCAAGCCCGCATCGATAACAAACATGCCATACCAGTTGCCCGGATCTCTCGCTACCACATTGGCAGTCAGATAGTTATTGATGTCGTTTCGCTGGGCGTAGTTTAGGGCTTTTCTGAGTTCGCGCAGGTCGTTGTACTCTTCTTGGAGCATGGTTTGTCTGATCAACTCGCGCTGCGCCTCTAAAAGCGCAGTTTTTAGCGCCGCGTTCTCTTTAGATAGGCGAAAAAGATTACGCGCAGGATACGTAAATTCAGAAATGCTATTAGAAGCCTGGGTTAAGACCTTTTGAATAGGCCTCACCACGCTCCCTAGTGCATCTTCAACAACGGTCATGCGCTCTCGCCCATTCACCGATACGCCAATGGTGATCACGAGCAAGAGCACAGTAATCACCACAAGCCAGTTTCTAAGGTGCGGATGTATTGTCATCTAAAACTCCTCAAAACTTAGAGCATGCGCTTGTTTTTCATAAAGACGCTCTTAAGTGTATCGTAATGCTCAAGGGCAATACCCGTTCCCTCAGCCACACAGTCTAGTGCATTATCTGCAATATGAACAGGCATCATGGTTTCTTCTTCGATTAACTTGTTTAAGCCATATAGAAGTGCACCGCCACCCGTTAACATAATCCCTTGCATCATAATATCTGAAGACAATTCTGGCGGTGTTTTTTCGAGGGTCGATTTAATGCCATCTAAAATAGCCGAAACTGGCTCTTTAAGTGCGTGCATAATTTCGTTAGATTTAATGGTCATGGTGCGCGGTAGACCTGTAACAAGGTTGCGACCTGTAATTTCCATCATTTCTTCTTTGACCTTAGGATAGGCACCACCAATGGTCATTTTGATTTGCTCAGCTGTGCGCTCGCCAATCATTAAACTGTATTCTTTTTTAATATAGCTGACAATCGCCTCGTCGAGCTCATCGCCACCTATGCGAATGGATTTACTCGTGACAATGCCACCTAGTGAAATCACTGCAATTTCTGTAGTGCCACCGCCGATATCTACCACCATGCTGCCCGTCGCCTCAGATACAGGAAGACCCGCACCGATGGCTGCAGCCATTGGCTCTTCAATGAGATATGCCTCTTTTGCACCTGCGGCGATGGCGGCATCTATAACGGCTCTTTTCTCTACCTCAGTAACCCCAGAGGGTACACCCACTAGAATTTTTGGTGCTGAGAAGAAGCCTTTTTTGGGATAGGCGCGTTGAATAAAATACTTGAGCATGCGCTGGGTGACTTCGAAGTCTGCGATAACACCATCTTTTAGTGGACGAATCGCCACGATATTTCCAGGTGTTCTGCCAATCATTTTTTTTGCCTCTTCGCCAACGGCCTTGACCTCTTTTGTATATTGATCAATTGCAACGACGGAGGGCTCTCTGACCACAATACCTCTCGACTGCACATGAACGAGTGTGTTGGCAGTACCGAGATCGATACCCATATACCTGGAAAACATGCTCTTAAAAGCCATTGAAATGCTCCTTTCGAATACCCACCGCTACATTTGTTCGTGGGCTTTAAGACTATAATATTGATGATGTGCGATGATAATGTGATCAATCACCTTAATTCCCAAGAGTTCACCGCAAGAAACCATGCGCTTTGTTAAAGACAAATCTTCTAAACTAGGCTCCACATGACCACTTGGGTGATTATGTGCGATAATGATTCCCGCGGCACACCGCTTGATTGCCCAGTTAAAGACTTCTCTAGGGTGTACCAGTGTCTGATTTAAAGTGCCAATAGACACCACATGTCGCCCAATAATTTCATTTTTTGTATTTACTGCAAGTACCACAAAATGCTCGCGGTCTTCGAAGAGTAGGTCCTTTTGGAGATAGCGATGTACATCTTCTGGAGATTTAAATGCCACCTGGACCTTGTTTGAGGTTCGTTCTAAGCGCCTAGCTAACTCTAGACACGCGGTGATTTGAAGGGCTTTTGTTCGACCCACACCGGTGTTTTGCATGAGCTCTTCTGGAGCTGCTTGACTTAAACCGTAGACCCCTTCGTGTTGCTTGAGCAAACTACAGGCTACATTTAAGGCGTTGTTTTGCTTTGTGCCAGAACCCAAAAGCACGGCTAAAAGTTCTGCATTAGATAAAGTTTTAGCGCCGTATTGCCACAAACGCTCTCTTGGCATGTCTTCGAATGCCATGTCTTTAATACTCAGTTGCATCGACGTCTCCTTTCGAGGAAGAAACGCCCGCGATGATGTACCTACCAGTTGAAATGTCTCACGAGCGATTCGTAGAGATGATTGACTGGGAGACCCATGACGTTATAGTAGTCGCCGTCGATGCGCTTGATAAACCTAGCGCCCTTTCCTTGAATACCATATGCACCTGCTTTGTCCATTGGTTCGCCGCTATTGATGTAATCAGAGATTTCAAGAGGGGTTAGGTGCTTCATTTCAACAACTGTTTTTACGCAGTCGATGATTTTTAAATTTTTTGAAGGTCGATACAAACAGTAGCCCGTATACACGTAGTGGACTTGCCCACTAAGTTGTTCAAGCATCAACCGAGCATCGGCGGCATCTGTTGGCTTCCCTAAAAATCCATTACAGTAGACCATGGTGTCTGCCGAAATAATAAGGTGATCTCCAATGAAGTGCTCGCGATCTTCGAGGGCTTTTGCCTTTTCGTATGCCAATGCCATCACTGCCACTTCTGGCTTAGTTCCCGGCAGTATGAGCTCTGGTGTGTCGATGGACATCACCGTAAAATCTTCTCTTATAAGCTTGAGAAGCTCATGTCTCCTTGGCGACTGTGATGCTAAAATCCAATTCATAATCACTCCTATTGGGAAATTGGCCAATAAAATCTTTTACTTTTGCGCTAAGACGCGCGCACATAGACTTTAGAGCTTTAACTTTGAATACAGTAGTAGCGCCAAAACTAAACCGATAATGCCAGACAAGTTAATGCTCATGGTGAAGCCCAAGGTTAACTTGAGAATGGCTAAATCTAATGTAAACGGCTGAACGCCGATACTTTTACCGTAATTCATAAAGGGCAAAATTCCCTGAAAGACCTCTCCGAGAATGCCTCCAAGTACTAAACCTACAAGTAGGAAGATTAGCAGTAATAATGGATTTTTCTTCATGTTCGCTCCTGTTTTGAGGCTTACTTCACACGCTGTCTTATACAAGATTAGCATTCATTAGACGATAATTCAAGAAGGACGGTGCGGTATAATGCAACTTGCATTATACCACGCCGTCCTTTAATTGTATACCCGTGAATGATTAGCCTACAATGGCCTTGGTTGGACACTTTTCAACGCAAATTCTGCAAGATGTACATTTGTTATAGTCGATAATCGCCACATTATTCACAACGTGAATGGCATCGTGCGGACAGTTTTTCTGGCAGATACCACATGCGATACAGGCGACGCCACAGTCCTTTTTGACATGGCCACCGCGCTCTTTATTATTGCACGAGACGATTACCTCATGACCATAGGGCACATAGCCAATAACGTCTTTTGGACATGCCTCAATACACAGCCCACAAGCGACACATTTTTCTGGGTCGACCTCTGCAAGGCCATTGGCATTCATGTGAATGGCGTCGAATGGACATGCGCGTTCGCAGGTACCATATCCTAAACAGCTAAAGCGACATGCTTTGTCGCCGCCGTGCAGCATATGCGCAGCGCGACAGTCGCTCACGCCAGAATAATCGTATTGATATCTCGCATGAGATTTTCCGCCATTACAAAGCACATATGCCACTTGCTTGGCGCCAGCAGCCGCATCTAGTCCCATAATTTGTGCAAGTGCTGCTGTACACTCGGAGCCACCTACAGGGCAACCATTAATGGGCGCTTCTCCTGCTACTACGGCATTTGCAAAGGCATCGCACCCAGGGTAGCCACAGCCACCGCAGTTTGCCGAAGGCAAGGCTTCTCTTATCGCCAAGGCCCTTGGATCAATTTCCACAGCAAATTTCTGAGAGGCATAAGCGAGTACTGCACCAAAAATGGCACCCATGGCTCCAAGACTCAAACCTGCAATCGCAATATTTTGAAATTCCATAGTCACGCTCCTAGACGAGTCCAGCAAAGCCGAAGAAGGCCATGGACATCAAGCTCGCAGTTATTAAGGCAATTGGAAACCCTTTAAAAGGTGCAGGGATGTTGGATATTTCAAGTTTTTCTCGGATGCCAGCAAACAACACAATGGCAAGGGAGAAGCCCAAGGCGCCGCCAATAGAGTGAACAATGACTTCAAGAAGATTGTACTCGTATTGAATATTGAGAATCGCTAAACCCAAAACTGCACAGTTTGTGGTTATTAGAGGTAGGAAGACGCCAAGTGCCTGATAAAGCGTTGGCGACACCTTTTGAAGAAAGATCTCGACAAATTGTACTAAAGAAGCGATAACCAAGATAAATGCGATGGTCTGAAGATATCTCAAATCGAGGTTTTCGATGCCCATCATGGTGAAAATAGAAGATGTGGGATCGAGTAACACCACTTGAATCGCCCAAGTTAAGATGCCCGCCATGGTCATGACAAAGGTAACCGCCATGCCCATGCCCAGAGCGGTTTCAACTTGTTTTGAAACCCCCAGAAACGGACAAATCCCCAAAAACCGACTCAAAACGAAATTGTTGACCAAGATTGAGCCCACCAATATAACAAATAATCCACCGAAGTCCATTTAAACCTCCTTCGCTTTGCGCGCTTTTATAACATTGTTGAGCGCCAAGAGCAATCCCAAAGTCAAGAATGCCCCAGGAGGCAAAATCATAATTAAGGCCGGCTTAAATCCAGCGCCAAAGATGGCGAACTGGAAGATGGTACCTGCACCTAAAATCTCGCGCACCGCGCCGAGAATTGTAAGGGCTAGTGTAAAGCCAATACCCATGCCGATGCCGTCGAGGGTCGATGCCACAATGCCATTTTTAAAGGCGAAGGCCTCAGCGCGCGCCAAGATTAAGCAGTTTACGACGATTAGTGGAATAAAGAGTCCCAGCGATTCGAACAAGGCAGGCACATAGGCTTCCATCACCATGGAGACGATGGTCACAAAGCTCGCAATAACGACTACAAACGCAGGTATGCGAATTTTGCCTGGTATAAAGTTTCTTAGAATCGAGATAAAGACATTGGACATAATGAGAACCGCCGTGGTCGCCAAACCCATGCCGATGCCATTTTCTGCCGAAGTGGTCACCGCAAGAGTTGGGCACATGCCAATTAACTGGACAAATATAGGGTTCTCTTTAATCAAACCATTGGTTAAATGTTTTAAATTCATAATCCCCCCTATTTCCCAGTGAGTTGTTCGACGATTTTTCCAGATTCATTGACGCCCAAAGTCACTGCCTTTGAGGTGATGGTCGATCCGGCAATCGCCTGAATTTCGGTGTCAGAGGATTTGGTTTTATTCACCATTATATCGATAGCTTTTTTTGTGTCGTACTGTGAATAAAACTCTGGCAATACGGCCTTTGCTCCAAGTCCAGGGGTTTCGCCGTGTTTCCCAACGCGCATCCCCGTTACAATGCCCTCTGCGTTTACGCCAGTGACGACTTCAACTTCACCCGCATAACCAGATGGTGCTGTGCGAACCACGTAGCCTACAACAGTATCGCCGTCTTTGCCAATAAAGACATCTTGCAAAATTGGAAAGCTTTTTTGCAAGTCTTGAAGCGATTGGGGCTCTAAGGCTTCGAAGGCACTGGCATCTGGAAGTACCGCTTTTCTGGCCAACTCATTTTTGAGGTTTTTCTGCTCCTGAATGGTCGCCGCTGTCAGTTCGTTTGTAAAGGCTAGAGCAGAAGCTGCAACCAAGCTAATAACAAGTAAAATAAGTCCGAGTTTTACAATTTCTTTCATTATTTTGCACCTCCAAATACTTTAGGCGCGGTATATTTCTCGATAATCGGCGTGGCTACATTCATAAGAAGAATAGAATAGGAGACACCTTCTGGCAATGAGCCAAACTGGCGAATGAGTATGGTCAACAGACCACATCCAAAGGCATAGAACATCTGACCTTTAACTGAAACTGGAGAAGATGCGTAATCTGTAGCCATAAAGAAAGCGCCAAGCAGAAGGCCCCCTGTGACGATTTGATAAAGGCCCATTTGAAAGTCGAATCCGTTGAAGAACAAGGCGAAAACAAATACTGTGGCCATATAAATCACTGGAATTCTCCAGCTGATAATGCCTCTAAAGATCAGATAAAGACCACCGAGTAAAAGCAAGACGGCGCTTGTCTCGCCAATACAGCCTCCGATGGTGCCCATTGCAGCATCCCAAACAGATGGCAATTGATCGACTGGCATACCCTCTTTAATCATGCCTAATGGAGTAGCCGAGGCGACTGCATCTGCCCCCGGAGAAACCCATGTCGTCATCTCGACGGGCCATGATGCCATTAACATTGCACGCGCTGCCAAAGCTGGATTCATAAAGTTGTGGCCTATGCCACCAAACGCTTGTTTTACAATGGCAATTGCGAATATCGAGCCAATGATTGGCAACCACCAAGGCGCTGTCGAGGGAATATTCATTGCAACTAATAAGCCCGTGACCACAGCGCTTAGATCTTTTATGGTAATGGCCGTTTTTCTCATGTACTTTTGTATAAATGCCTCTGTGGCCACCGCTGCGCCTATAGCCAATACGATGAGAATGGCTGCATTCACGCCAAAGGTAATCACGCCAAAGACTGTGGCCGGCAAAAGTGCGATTAATACATCGCGCATCACTGAGCGCACGGTTTCTTTAGAGCGAATATGTGGAGATGCTGAAACTACAAACCGATGATCCATTCAATTCCTCCTCAAGCCTTTGATTTTCTACGCTTAGCTAAAATCTCTCGCTTTGCTACGCGTATAGATGGTAATAGTGGTCTTTTTGATGGGCATATATAGGAACATGAACCACATTCTATACAGTCTAATGCATGATACGCTGCCGCTTTGTCAAAGTTGTCTTGGAGGGCATAGGCACTCATGTAGACGGGCTGTAA
>CALFXQ010000440.1 GCA_937958285.1 uncultured Fusibacter sp.
ATTGTGGTGGGCGATGTGGTTTTAGCTCAAGATAAGCTTGATTGGTTTACTCAGCGTCCTCTATTTGGGCAGACAATTGGCGTCACGCGCGCCAGAGAACAAGCCAGTTCTCTGGTGAATCAACTGGAGAATTTGGGGGCAAATGTTCTTGAGTTTCCAACCATTGAAATTGAGTCCCGTGGTCAAGAGGCCTTGAATCAGGCCATGAACCGTTTACCAGAGTACACCCATCTTTGTTTTACTAGCCAAAATGGTGTCCGTCGTTTTTTTGAGCAGCTAAATGCGCTTGGTAAAGATGCCCGAAGGCTAGGGCACTTGACCATTATCGCGATTGGTGCTGCAACTGCACAAGCGCTTAAATCATATGGTATTATTGCGGATATTCTGCCTTCAGACTTTGTCACTGAAAGTCTTATCACTACTCTAAAACCAGTATTAGAACCCCACCATAAGCTTCTTTTACCAAGGGCGATGCATGCTAGACGGGACTTGATAACTGCTTTAGAGGGCATTTGTCGTGTGGATGAGGTGCAAGTCTACGAGGCTGTCGCCGCCCCACTTGATCCTACAGTGGTTTCAGGACTTGAAAAAGTAGATATTATCACCTTTACAAGTGCTTCAACAGTTAAGCATTTCTTTGATAGCCTTGGTGGACAGGCTTATTTACTACTTAAAACAGCCACTGCACTTGTTATTGGACCAGTTACAAGGATGGCCCTAGATCGCTATGGCACATTTAATGTGATTCAAGCAAAGGTGCACACTGTTGAGAGCATGGTAGAAACTTTATTAGAGAGGATTCACAATGATTAGACCAAGGCGAAACCGCCGTACCCCAGCACTGCGTGCCATGGTACGAGAATTCAATTTAAAAATAACCGATTTGGTAATGCCGATGTTTGCTGTTGAAGGGACAGGTATTAGACGAGAAATTAAAGGGATTCCTGAGGTTTTTCACCTTTCTGTGGACGAGATTGCAAAAGAGGTCCTGGTATTAAAAGATCTAGGAATTAGGGCAGTGCTATTGTTTGGTATACCTGCTTTTAAAGATGCTTGCGGAACCTCAGCCTTTATTGAAGATGGAATTGTCCAACGCGCGATTCGAGCAGTTAAAGAGGCTTGTCCAGATATGATCGTGATGAGCGATGTGTGCATGTGCCAATATACTGACCACGGACACTGTGGGATGCTAAGTGAGAATGGCCATGTTCTAAACGACCTAACATTAGAGTATTTGCAAAAAATAGCCCTATCTCATGCTCGGGCGGGAGTCGACTACGTTGCTCCTTCTGATATGATGGACGGTAGAGTTGGGGCCATCCGAACCGCTTTAAATAAAGAAAATTTTGAAGATGTTGGCATCATGAGCTACTCGGTTAAATATGCATCCAATTTTTACGGTCCTTTTAGAGAAGCAGCCCATTCAGCTCCGGGTTTTGGCGATAGAAAAGCCTATCAAATGGATTACCACAACCGTTTAGAGGCTCAAAGGGAATGGCAACTCGACGAGCAAGAAGGCGCAGATATCATTATGGTGAAGCCAGCTTCTATGTATCTGGATATTTTATCTGATATGAAAAAAGCCACAACTTTACCGGTGGCCTGTTACCATGTGAGCGGAGAATATGCCATGCTTTATCAGGCCGTGAAGATGGGGATACTGAATAAAATGGCAATTTACGAGCAGATGATTGCCTTTAAGCGCGCTGGCGCAGATTTAATAATCACTTATTTTGCACCCTATTTAGCGAGGGAACTGGAGACCATTTATGAAGAATTATAAGCACGCTAGCTCTGAACTGTGGTTCGAACGTGCCCAAAAGGTGATACCGGGTGGTGTGAACTCCCCGGTGAGGGCTTTTAAATCAGTGGGTTGTAATCCCATTTTTGTAGCGCGGGGCGAAGGTGCTTATCTTTACGATGTCGATGGCAATCGCTATATCGACTATATCCAATCTTGGGGACCAATGATTTTTGGACATGCTCCCCATTGGTTGACTGAAGGTTTTGGCGAAGTCCTTGCCAGAGGCACCAGTTATGGCGTTCCGACGCCATTAGAAGTTGAGATGGCGGAGTTGATTTGTGAACTAGTGCCTTCGGTGGAGATGGTGCGCATGGTGAACTCGGGTACCGAAGCCACTATGAGTGCTCTGCGCTTGGCGAGAGCCTATACTGGGCGCACAAAGATCGTAAAATTTGAGGGCTGCTACCACGGTCACAGCGATGCACTTTTAGTCAAGTCGGGGTCGGGCACCCTCACCTATGGCGTGCCTACGAGCCCGGGTGTACCTGAGGATGTAGTGAAAGATACCCTTGTGCTCTCGTACAACGACATAGGTGCTGTTACCGAGTTGTTTGAGCAGCAAGGTCAGCAGATTGCCACCGTGATTCTCGAGCCGATTGCAGGCAATATGGGCGTGGTAGCGGCGACCCAAGCTTTTGTAGAGACACTGAGGGCGCTTTGTACCCAATATGGTGCACTACTCATATTCGATGAGGTAATTACGGGCTTTCGTATTGGCTTACAAGGAGCATATGGTCGTTACGGTGTGTCTGCAGACCTTACCTGTTATGGTAAGATTATTGGTGGTGGTCTTCCCGTTGGCGCTTACGGCGGTAAGCGAGAGATTATGTCGCAAGTGTCTCCCTTGGGCGGTGTGTATCAGGCAGGTACTTTGTCGGGGAATCCCTTGGCCATGTACATGGGTTATCAAGTGATGAGCGCCTTAAAGGCTGATCCCGATATCTATCGACGCATTGAGGCGCAAGCCACTGTCTTAGAAATGGGCATCTCACAATTGATAAAAAAGGGTGATTACCCCCTTTGTGTGGTGAGAGAGGCGGGTATGGTGTGTCTGTTTTTTACAGATAAGGCACCGATGGATTATAAAGGGGTTGCCCTTTGCGACAACGACCGCTATGGACAGTTTTTCAGGGCGCTCTTAGCGCGTGGCATCTTGTTTCCGCCCGCTCAGTACGAGGGCTTATTCCTCTCGGCAGCCCATGGCAATGGAGAAATTGAAATCACATTGACGGCAATAAAAGAAGCCTTGGCCGAAATCTATGCTTAAGGGGTATCTTGCAAAATAACTTATATTGCACACGAAGAGATGATATAATTGGTATATGAGTAAGCCTAAAAACCCGAAACACGCTAAAAGGAGAAGGCCATGGACCGTTTTATTATAAGACAGGCACATCTAGACGATGCTGCCGCAATTATCGATGTCAATTTAGATACATGGACAGTGGTCTATAAAGATATTGTAGACTCAGCTTTTATAGAATCCCGTCGCGCCAACAAGGCAGAGGCAATCGCGCGTTTCGAAGCGCGTTTTTCAGATCCTGACACGGTTATCTTTGTGGCAGAAGTGGACGGTAAAGTTGTGGCCTTTGCCAACGCTGGCAGTGAGCGCACTAGCGTTTACGACGGCGAAATCTACGCCCTTTATGTTTTAGAAGCATACCACGGCATAGGCATTGGCATGGCACTTCTCAACCGCGTTAAAACCCTATTTCACGCCCAGGGCAAAAAAACGATGCTCATTTGGTCCCTTGCGGCCAATCCCTATCGCGGATTCTACGCACGCATGGGCGGTGTAGAAGTCACACGTAAAACCATCGAAATTGGCCAACAACACCTAGAAGAAATTGGCTATCTGTTTACAATCTAACAAGGGGTGTCAAGATGCACCTATCGCCGTTTATCCAAGCCCTTAAGTCGGATTTCCAATTGGTCGTCAAAATGCTCGAAGGACTTCCCGTTGCTTGTAATGTGACGGATGGCCAGGGTTTTTTGGTGTACGCCAATCCCAAGTTTCTAGAAGGCACTTTAGATTCGGCCAAAGAAGAGGCAAAGGGGCAATACAATATCCTATCAGAGCCTCAGCTAGAATCCTGGGGCTTAAAAGCCCATATTGATAAGGCCTTTGCAGGAGAGGTGGTCATTACACGGCAACTTGAGCATCCTAGCCGGGAGATGATCCATCAGCGCTATAAAGAAGAACTAGCTTCGCGTACACTGGTGCAAGACGTCTACTCTTATCCCATAAAAGACGAAAATGAAGCGCTTCTCTATGTTATAACCCTCTTTGTGCCAACGGTTACATTTTGTGAGCGAGAAGAAATCAAGCGTGGAAGAGCTTATATTGCAGAGCATTGGCAAGAGCCCTTCGATGTATCTGCTGCAGCATCCAATGCTGGACTGAGCATTTCTCGCTTTAATACCTGCTTTAAACTAGCCCTTGGTCTTACTCCCCATCAATATTATCAACAGGTAAGACTAGAGCATTTAAAGGCGTTTTTAGCGGATCCAAATTGTAGTGTTTCTGAGGCTTTTTCGAGGGTGGGCATCGATTATAATCACCATTATGTGCACTGGTTTAAAGAAGAGACGGGATTAACGCCAAGTCAGTTTAAGAAAAACCCACAAAAGTCATAGTATTTCAGTGTATTGTTCAGAAGTTGCATAATCTCAGTGATATAGTATCTGTTTTTTTTACACCTCTTAGCATACGCTTAAGTGACGAAGGCACTTTTGCGATATAGGAGGTTTTTTTATGTATATGTTTCGTGGCTTAAAGCATTGGAAAAAGTATGTGGTGATAACGCTCATCTTGGCGATGACCGTTCTTTCGAGTGGGCTATATGCAGTGCCCCTAGATGCAAAGGGGATTCAGGCCTTTACGCCAAAATCCCTTTCTGCAGAATTTGTACCAGAAACCGGAACAGAGCCAAAGGGCTCAGTTAAATTGACCATGACCATTGCCAATCTACCTGGCGCGACTAATGATGCAACACTTAACTGGTATGTGAGTATCGAAAAGAAGATTGGAAAAGGCGATTGGTTTGAAGTTGAACTAATGCCAACAGTAGATTTTTTAGAAAGCTATGCCCTTGGCGGTGGTCGCTATGCGGTGATCCAGCGCTGGACTGAGGATTACCAGTGGGATGGCACCGCCACTATTAGCTATAGAGCGAGCGTGAAACTCGACGATATCACTGGCAATCGCGGCGGTCAATCGGGTCTTTCAAATGTGGCGAACCTAGGTCTGGTGGGAAGCCCCTGGGCCCTGGACACCTTAAAGGCAGCAGAAGCGGCTGGCCTTATTCCAGATATTTTAAAAGGTCAAGATATGACCAAAGAAATTACGCGGGAAGAGTTTGCCGAACTGGCCCTAAAACTCTACCTTGGCGTTACGGGCTCGGAGGGTGAACCCATTTCGCCGAATCCCTTTACCGATACAAAAAATCCACAGGTCTTAAAGGCATTTAAACTAGAGATTACCCTGGGCACATCTGCCACAACCTTTACGCCTTTAAAGAAGATTACCCGCGAGGAATGTGCGACCATGCTCTTTAGAACCTTAAAGAAAATTGCACCTAATGAGCAGTTTATAGTGACAGGCCAAAAGCCCTTTGCAGATCAAAAGCACATTGCATCATGGGCGTTAGATGCTGCAA
>CALFXQ010000441.1 GCA_937958285.1 uncultured Fusibacter sp.
CTTAGACAACCAAATCTGAAACAAGCCTGTTTCGCGATAAAAATCTACAAAGCTATAGTAATTCACAACTTCTTCGCTCTCGGGATCGTATTGAGGTAAAATCCGCGTGACCTTCGCAGCGATACCGTGCGCATCCACGTATTTTAGCACACTTACGCGTTTGTTCCCCTCCACGACATAGTAGTAATTTAGATACTCGTAAACGGTGATCGGGTCCCTGATCCCTTCGTGGATATGTGCGCTATATAAATGTCGCCATTTGCTGGCAAATTCCGTATTTTCTGGCTCTAAGGGCATAAAGTCCTTAGAAAAGGCCTTTCGCCGCGAGTGATAATAAGTACCCACCACCTTGGCAAGGGGTATTTCGAGTACGCCTAGCTCGCTGTGACCCACTACCGGAAAATGGCTCAACAAACCATCGAGGGAGGTTAAGTGCCCAGAACTTCCGCTATTTTTCTTTCGCTGATAGGCTTTGAGGCCTTTGGAGAGCGCGTCTTTATAGATTTCTATGCCCGCTTCTTGATATGCCATAGGTACACCTTTCCATCTTTCGAATCTGCTTTAATATTTACACGTTAATACCCGTCTTGCCAAGCACTTAACAATTATGTGGTCTCACAACAAAATAACCAGCACCCTCAACGCATAAAAGTGTTGAAATTGCTGGTTGTTTTGTGAGTAAGCCTATAAGCCGAGTTCTGTATTAGATGATCATCTATCTGGGCCCGTTGTTACCATCCGGGCTCTAGCGACCTACCAACGGGAAGCGACGAGCAGCCGCCTTTTCATTCCCTACTTGGTCTTGCTCCAGGTGGGGTTTACATAGCCGCAAAGTCGCCATTGCGCTGGTGAGCTCTTACCTCACCTTTCCACCCTTACCTGCCATAAGACAGGCGGTATCTCTCTGTTGCACTATCCTTAGAGTCGCCTCCACTGGGGATTACCCAGCACCCTGCTCTGCGGAGCTCGGACTTTCCTCACGTTTTCACGCGCGACCATCTGGCTTACTCATAGTGATTATAAAGGGCACAACTTTTAAAGTCAAGCAAAAACAAAGGTTGGCGCCTCTTCGGTGCTCACCTCAACTACCAAATCGTAGTCCTGTTCCTTGATCATTGCTTCTAAAACCTCTTTGAGGTGGTACTTGTAGATGACCTCAGACTCAAAGTGACCCACATCGGCCAACAACATGCCGTGATGTAACACATCTATCGCCTCGTGATACTTTACATCGCCAGTGACAAACACATCTGCACCTTTTAACACAGCATCTTCTGCATAATCCATCCCCGCCCCAGAGACAACCGCCACTTTTTTTATCCACTTCTTCTCAACGGCTGGATGGGCAAGTCGCACATGGGTGAGGCCCAGTGATTTTTTTAAATGTGCGACAAAGTCTTCTACAGACATCGAAGCACTAAGTTGGCCAACCCGTCCCAGTCCATAGACCTTAGCAGGTGTTTTGAGCTCGAATAAATCGTAGGCAGGGGTTTCATAGGGATGCACGCGCATTAGCGCTTGAATCACATCGCCAACAAGACTTTGAGGCACTACAGTCTCGAGCTTTATCTCAGAAACGCGCTCTGTATCGCCCACGGTCCCAATGCTGGGATTGGCGCCTTGAAGGGGCATAAAGCTCCCCGTACCCGCTGAAGTAAAACCGCAATGTGCGTAGTTTCCGAGCTTCCCAGCACCAGCAGTGTAGAGTGCATCTTGTACGGATACTAGCGATTCTGCAGGCAAAAACACCGCCAATTTAAACAATTTTTCTGATTGCAGGGCATTGAGAGGCGCTATGTGCTCAAGGTCGAGCCGCTTGGCTAGAATATCGTTTAAGCCACCCTCGGCACTGTCGAAATTTGTATGCATGCAGTAAACCAGCATGTTCTCTCGAATCAATGTGGCAATGCACTTGCCTTTAGGCGTATTTTCAGCCAATGTCTTTATGCCTTTAAAGATCAAGGGATGATGCGCAATAATCAAGTCGATATTTTTAGCAATGGCCTCATCGACGACCTTCTGAGTCACCTCAAGGCAAATCAAGATGCGCTCAATTGCGCGGCTATCGCTTCCAAGTTGCAGGCCCACGTTGTCCCAAGATTCTGCGAGCCTCTGTGGATACAGCAATTCTAGCCTTTGAATGATTTTCTTAGCATTAACACGCATATTCGCTCCTTATTGAGACAACAGATTGGAAACTGCCAATAAGCGCTCGCGCATTGCCTCTAATGTTTGATGCGCTGTGACTAGAGACTCCCATCGCTTGCCCTTTTTTAAACCTTCAATTACTTGGTTTTGAACATCGATGCGATATTCCAAATACGCCCTATAATCTTGCGAGGGCACCACGCGGTATCCCAAGTTTATATCCGACCAATCGAGCTGTGGCATAGAGCCGTTTTTTACCTTGAGAATATCGTAGTACTTGTCGCCTTCTCTTACAACCCGCGCCTCTACAATGTCGTAATGACTCTTTTGAAGCCACTCCCGCAATTCTGCTTGAGCCTGCATGGGCTGTAAAATCATGTAGTCGAGCTCGCGGGAAACAAGAGCCGATTGTGCCAACAAACTGGCGATCAAAACGCCGCCCATACCCGCCACCACTACGCTCTGCACTTCTTTTACACTCAGGGTTTCGAGGCCACTGCCGAGTCTCACATCGATCATTTCTCCTAATCCCGCTTCGTCTACAGCGCCCCGGGCACTTTCTAGGGGGCCCACATTGAGGTCTGATGCAATGGCATGCTGCACAATGCCATTTTCCACTAAGTAAATGGGCAAATAGCCGTGGTCTGTTCCAATGTCCGCCATCTTGTGCACGGGATTTTGACGAATGATCTCGGCTATCGCTTCAAGTCTTGGCGATAATTTCATAAAACGCCTCCAAAAATGTCGATAAAAGGGGATGCGAACGCATCCCCTTACATTGATTTACTCCAAATAATCTTTCAGCTTCTTGCTTCTTGAAGGGTGCTTAAGCTTTCTAAGCGCCTTAGCCTCAATTTGTCTAATGCGCTCTCTGGTTACTTCGAAGCGCTTGCCCACTTCTTCTAGGGTGCGCGCTCGGCCATCTTCTAGACCAAAGCGAAGTTTTAACACCTTTTGCTCTCTTGGCGTAAGGGTATCGAGCACTTCTAAGAGTTGCTCTTTGAGCATTGAAAAGGCTGCTGCATCGGCAGGTGCCGGCGCATCGTTATCGGGTATAAAGTCGCCCAAGTGAGAATCCTCTTCTTCGCCAATAGGCGTTTCTAGAGAAACAGGCTCTTGAGCAATTTTTAAAATTTCTCTAACTTTTTCTACGCTCATATCCATTTCAGCTGCAATTTCTTCGGGCTTTGGATCTCGGCCCAAATCTTGAAGCAACTGTCTAGATACGCGTATTAGTTTATTGATTGTCTCTACCATATGCACAGGTATGCGAATGGTTCTCGCTTGGTCGGCAATGGCACGCGTAATTGCTTGGCGTATCCACCATGTGGCATATGTGGAAAACTTGTAGCCTTTTCTCCAGTCAAATTTCTCGACAGCTTTAATCAGACCCAAGTTACCCTCTTGTATGAGGTCTAAAAACAGCATACCTCGGCCTACATAGCGTTTTGCAATACTGACAACTAGACGCAAGTTCGCTTCACATAGCTTCTTCTTTGCATCGTCGTCGCCCTCTTCCATGCGCTTTGCAAGTTCGATTTCTTCATTGCCAGAAAGCAAGGGCACCTTGCCAATTTCCTTGAGGTACATGCGAACAGGATCGTCTATATTGATGCCCTTTGGAATAGAAATATCGATTTTCTCTTCTTCTTCTTCAGCATCGATTTCGAGATCGTCGTCTAAGCCGCCCGCCATCTCCAGCACACCGTCGCCAGTGATGTCGATGCCGAGATCGTTAAACGACGTATAGATGTCCTCGATTTGATCTTTGTTCAATGTGAACTCAGAGAGGGCATCGTTGATATCGTCGTATGTGAGTGAGCCATCCTCCTTGCCTTTGGCAATAAGTGCTCTTACGGCATCCATTTCATTAGGGTTATGGTTTTTCACGCCTAATACTCCTTTCGATTGCGGGTTGCAACATGATGTTCCCCTCAGCTCTGCATTGCCTTTACGGCCAGTGCCAATTCTTTACTGCATGCGACACGTTCTACCATCTTTTGACGGTATAACAGATGCGCTTCGTCGCCGGGACGCATTTTTAGAACTTGTAGTTCCTGATCGATCGACTTTATTTTATTTTCACAAAAGTGTTTGTGGTGAAATCGTATCAGTTTGTCCACATCTTGAATAGAACCCACATGGGCACTATCGTCGTGGAACTTTTGAAGTCTTGTCACTAAATCGAGGGATAACATGGAGGCCGCTAAAACCGGCTCAAAAGCATCTACCTCTTTATAATAGTTTCCAATCGCCTCAAAATCCCGCTGATGAGCGGGATGAAAAAAGCCCCAAGCTAAACTGTCATTCACCCTAACATAATAAGGTTTAGAAAGTAGAGCACATTTAAGCAGAGCTTTTTCTATTGTAGCTAACTTTCGGTCATTAATCAAGGGGGCGACCACAGGATCTGGTTTATTTTTTGTAAAAACTTCGCCGTCGCTTAGATTTTGCTCAAAGAGCTCTTGCGGCATACTGTCCATTAAGTCTGCGAGTCGCTCTGAATCTAAGTCGTCTGAGTCGTCGATGGGTAGCCACTCCGCCGCTTCTGTATGAGCACTTTGAACCTTTGGTTCTGTGGTTTTTACCTTGGCATGCTCGTGAGTCCGCTTCTTGTCGAATTGCAATTTGCGCGCTGCGAAATCTTCGTGAAGAGCTACCGCATGGATGCCCGTGCGTTTGGCCAATTTATCGATATAAACATCTTGCTCCGCTTTTGAATCGAGAGCGAGAATCCACTGATAGGCTTCTGTTAGATATTGAAGCCTTTGGTCGTCATCTTTTAGATTATACCCCGATTCAAGTCTTTTAAGAGAAAATTCTACGGTGTTCATGGCCTTTTGAATCAGCAAGTCAAAGGCACCAGTACCCTTTTGCTTTAAGTATTCATCTGGGTCTTTGAATTCTTCCATATCGAGCACACGCACCCTAAGCCCCACACTTTTTAAAACATCTAGGGATCTGGCGATGGCATTTTGACCTGCATTGTCGGAGTCATAGGCAAAGAGCACTTCGTCGCACATCTTCTTTAGTTCCTTGGCGTGTTGCTCAGTAAGTGCCGTACCCAAAGTTGCCACTGCATTTTGGAAACCAAATTGATGTAGGCTAATGGCATCCATGTAGCCTTCTACCAAGAGCATTTGCTTTTTTGGATTTTGATGCTTTTTCGCCACATGAAGCCCATAAAGGGTTCTGGACTTGTTGAATATGGGCGTCTCTGGCGAATTTAAGTACTTTGGATGACTATCGTCTAACACACGGCCACCAAAAGCCACAACGCGACCGCGGTAGTCGAATATTGGAAACATAATGCGATTTCTAAAGCGGTCGTAACATCCACCTGTTTCCTTTTTTATAACCAGACCCGCCTGCAGCATCAGGTGCTCAGAAACGCCCTGCTGCTTTAAGTGCTGAATAAGGGCATCCCACCCTTCTGGTGCGTAGCCAACGCCAAAAGCCTTTAATATGCCCGGCGATATTTCTCTGTTTTTTAAGTAGGTTATAGCCCCTTGACAGTGACCTAACTGTTTATAGTAAAACAATGCAGCCTCGCGCATCACCTCATAAAGAGGCTTTGTATCCGCTTCCTTTTGCCTAGTGTTTGCTTCTAAGAAAGCACTCAAATCTAGGTTGTTGCGCTCTGCGAGATGCTCTAGCGCGTCGATAAAGCCAAGGTTCTCCTTTTGCATCACAAAGCTAATAGGATCTCCACCCGCGCCACAGCCAAAGCAGTGAAAGCTATTTCGCTCTTCGCTTACCACAAAAGAAGGCGTCTTTTCGCCGTGAAAGGGACACAGTCCCTTGTGGCTACGACCAGCGCGCTTTAAATCTACATATTGGCCTATGAGCGACACAATATCGACGCGGTCGAGCACAAATTCTTTAACTTCTCTTTTATATTTACTCACAGCGCGTCCTCTCTTGGAATCTCACTAAAACATGGTCCAGTACTTGGGCACGGTTAGTTGTGTAAACAGGTTAACGGCATAGCGATCGGTCATGCCTGCAATAAAGTCCTTTACCGATTCGGCGCCAAAGTCTTCAAAGTCTTGTCGGTAGCCGGTAGGCAATGCCTCTGGGTGGTCGATAAAATGATAATACAAGTACTTTATTACCCTGCGCGCCTTCACTTCTTCGGCCTTTGCTTCGATATTTAAATAGACTCTTTCAAACATATGCCTGCGCATTTGCAGTAAAATTTGCCACGCTTCCTCGCTCATCCGAATTTGCTCGGCATGGTCGCTGGTTGCAATCACGTCGGTTATCATGTGATCGATGCGTTGACTATGACTGTGGCCAAAATAATCCGTAAAGTATTTGGGGAGAGCATCGATCGTTAACACCCCCGCGCGAATGGCATCGTCGATATCGTGATTAATATAGCCAATGCGGTCGCAAAGGCTCACGATTTGACCTTCTAAAGTTGCCGCTTGGCCCGGTCCGGAGTGATTTAATATTCCGTCCTTGACCTCCCAAGTTAAGTTCATGCCCGGAAGCTCGGGTTTGCGCTTCTCAAGGTATTCTACCACGCGCAAGCTTTGGAGCCGATGCTCAAATCCACCTGGGTGAATCACATTGAGCTCCGCTTCGCCGCAGTGACCAAAGGGCGTATGGCCGAGGTCGTGGCCTAGTGCGATGGCCTCCGTTAGGTCTTCGTTTAACCTTAGGGCTCTTGCGATGGTTCTGCTGAGCTGCGCCACCTCTAGCGCGTGGGTTAAGCGGGTTCTATAATGGTCTCCTTCTGGAGAGAGAAAGACTTGGGTCTTGTGCTTTAATCGGCGAAATGCTTTGGAGTGAATAATTCTGTCGCGGTCGCGTTGAAAGTCGGTTCGATAGTCACAGCTTGGTTCCGGCTGAATACGCCCTTTTGATGCACTTGAAAATGCTGCCCTTGGGCTTAACCACTCTCGTTCACGGGCTTCAATCATTTCTTTTAGAGACATATCGACCTCCTATCGGGCAGAGAAATCTACAACTCGCCTTATTTAATTCGACGCGCCATGGGCATTTCCTCTTTTTATTCAAAAAGAGCGCTGAATAAGCGCTCCTTTTAAATCGTGTATGCACTTTAGCATTTTAGATTATGCCTCTTCTTGTTCCATTAAAATCTGAAGAATGATATTCGCCGTTTCTTCGATGGCCTTGCTAGAAACATCGATTACAGGGCAACCTATTTTTTTCATTATTTCTTCTGCATAGACCAGTTCTTCGTTGATGCGGTCCATATTCGCGTAAATGGCATTCGCAGTAAGACCAAGGGCTTTTAGGCGCTCTTCTCGAATTTCGTTGAGCTTATATGGACTGGTTTTAAGACCTACAATTTTCTTGGGATTGATTTCGTAGACCTCTTTTGGCACGGGAACCTCTGGTACAAGGGGAATATTGGCCACTTTAATGTTCTTGTGCGCCAAGTACATGCTAAGGGGTGTCTTCGATGTTCTTGAAACGCCCAAAATGACCACATCTGCCTTTTTAACGCCTCGAGGATCTTTACCATCGTCGTATTTGACGGCGAATTCAACGGCTTCAACGCGATTAAAGTACTTTTCATCGAGCTTGTGAATGGTGCCCGGTTCATTGGCTGGTTCTTCCCCTAAAAAGTGCTTGAAGGCATGAAGGAGTGGATTCATTACGTCGATAAAGGGCAGGTGGTGCACCTTGCAAAACTGAGTGATTTGCTGTCTCACTTGTTCTAAGACCGTTGTAAACACTAAAATGGATTTTCTGGAGGCCGCTTCTTCGAGAATTTCTTGAATGCGAAGGGCATCGTCCATATATGGATACTTCTTAACTTCAAAACTAGAGTTTTTAAACTGACCCGCAGTTGCCCGCGCCACGTGTTCTGCGGTTTCACCTACAGAATCGGAGATGATATAAATATAATATTTGCCCATGGATTGGCCTCCTAGATTTACTCATACTTATTCTACCCCATAAACACGGGGTTTAAAAGGGATTCTCTTCGAATCGTAGCCTGCGCCGAAGCAATTTTCGCCAAAGGCACCCTATAAGGAGAACAAGAGACATAGTCTATTCCCTGTTCTAAAGCAAATCCAATGGTTTCTAAATCTCCACCTTGCTCGCCACAAACCCCCATTTTAAGCAGCGGCTTCACACTGCGTCCCTTTTGAGCGGCCATTGACACAAGGGCACCAACGCCCTCTTGATCTAGACTTACAAAGGGATCGACGGCAAAAATCTTTTGATCTTGATAGGGCGCTAAAAATTTACCCGAATCATCTCTCGAAAATCCCAATGTCATTTGCGTAAGATCGTTGGTCCCAAAGGAGAAGAAATCTACTTGTTTGGCTATTTTGTCTGCGATTAGTGCAGCTCTAGGCACTTCGATCATGGTACCTACGCGATATTCAATGCGGTCTGCTCGGTCTTCAAATATGCGCTCAGCCACATCGTAAACCACCGACAGCACCTTGGCCAACTCTACTTCAAAGGCCACCAGCGGTATCATAATCTCTACCTTTGTTTCCACGCCATCTGCCTTTGCATC
>CALFXQ010000442.1 GCA_937958285.1 uncultured Fusibacter sp.
AAGAGTTCTTCGACACTATGGGCTTGAGATATACCCCGTCTAATGCAAATTTTGTATGGGTAGACACGGGATTTGACTCAAGAATCGTCAACGAAGCCCTGCTCAAACGTGGCGTAATCATCAGACCGGGCTTTTTATGGGGTAACGACCCGTATATTCGCGTTTCAACGGGTACCATTGAACAGACGCAACGTTTTATCGATGCCTTCGAAGAAGTTCTTTTAGACCTGCGAAGATAAGGGCATTTATTTAAGTTCACTATCCACAAATCGAACAGATGAAGGGGTCTTATAGAAATAGGGGGAACAGCCAGCACTTTAAGTGCTGGCTGTTTACTTTGTATTCACAATGGAACTTTAGGTTTGAAAGCCTTAGATTGTGGTAAAATTGAAAGACAATGCTGGTCTGGGTGATTGATGGTGTCACGAAGTGACATAATTGTGATAGAGAGAGGAAAACATGCTAGAAATGAATGATCAACGAGAAATGCTGTGTACAAATGGCCTCGGAAGCTATAGTTTGTGCGCTATTAACGGAAGTTCTTTTAGAAAATACCATGGTCTTTTGACAATTGCCACAAAGCCTCCTGTCAATCGCCTTCATTTAATTGGCGAGTTTGGGCTAAAAATAAGAGGTTCTAATGGGCTTTCTCAGACACTTAAACCCCTCACTTTTGAGGGTGTTCCCTATCCAATAGCCACTGAAAAATGGCGTTTTGAGCAGGGGGATTTGCTGGTTGAGCGCAAGCGTGCATTTGTGCAGGGGCAGCAGTACTTGAGCCTCAGCTATACCTTCGAAGCACAGGAGTCTTTGAAGCTGGCCATCGTGCCCCAGTACAATGTGCGGGATCACCACGATACCCGAAGCGTAGACTCTGCAGACTATGGGGTAGGCTACCAAGTGGAGACTGGATCACTTAAGGTGATACATCCCTTGGCTACTAGTGAAATACGCACGAGTGTGCCTTTTGTGATTGGCATAAAAACCGGTGAATGCACGCGATATGCCATAGAGACTGAACGCGGTTATCCAGACGAGGAAGACCATCTAGAAGTGGGCTATTACAAGGTGGATATTCTCGCAGGTATGAAAACAGAAGTGACTTTTATTTTGGCATATTCAGATACGGATGCATCTGAACCTCAAAGTTTTTTGGAGCCAAATGAAGTCTTTGCTCATGCCATTGCCCACTTTGAAAAATTGCGCGTGTTGGCAAATGAGATTCCATCGCCCTTTGAGCCTTTGGTTTACGCTGCAAATCAGTTTATTGCCCTTCGAAGCACCACTGGTAAAGCCAGTATTCTAGCGGGTTTTCCTTGGTTCACCGACTGGGGAAGAGATACCATGATTTCCATTCCGGGCCTTTGTTTAGCAACGGGTAGACCCGAGCTTGCTCTAGAGATGATTGAGACATTCTTGGCCCATGCTCACGAAGGTATAATTCCTAATAATTTTCCAGACCAAGGTGAGCCGCCGATGTATAACACCGTAGATGGAACGCTCTGGCTCTTTCAGGCATTTTACGCATATTGGCTCGAGACAAAAGATCGAGAAACGCTCGCCAGGTTATACCCTGAGCTAAAAAAAATTATCGGCTATCATCAGAGGGGGACAATCAACGGAATTTTTGTTGACCAAGATGGGTTGCTGAGCTCGGGAGATGCGACCACTCAGTTAACTTGGATGGATGTAAAGGTAAATGGTTGGGTAGTCACCGAGAGACATGGTAAAGCAGTAGAAATCAATGCGCTCTACTATAACGCACTGCGCATTATGGCTGTTATTGCCGCAGAGCTTCAAGATCATCGGGCTGTAAAAGAATATGATTCTCAGGCTGACCACCTTAAAAAGTCTTTTCACGAGGTGTTTTGGAATGAAGGCAAGGGTTATCTCAACGATCTTTCACCAGAGGGCTTCGACGGAGATCAAGCGCTGTATGCGATGATTCGTCCCAATATGTTGTTTGCCATTAGTCTCCCGTTTCCTGTTTTGCATCAAAAACATTGGCCCAATATTGTCAATGTCTGCAAAGAGGCGCTATACTTTGACCGTGGTTTGAGAAGCTTATCTCCTAACGACAGCTTATATCAAGGCCTTTACCTGGGGGATTTGCTATCGAGAGATGGCGCTTATCACAGGGGTACTGGATGGGGCTGGCTTTTGGGACCTTTTTTAGAAGCACACTTAAAGACCTTTAACGATAAGGCGTGGGTAGAACAGGCGTTAAAAAGCGCCCTCGTTCATTTAAACGAAGGCGCTTTAGGCACTTATGCTGAGAATTTTGATGGCGACGCACCACATCGACCAAGGGGCTGCTGTGCGCAGGCGTGGAGCGTTGCTGAAGTGTTGCGTATTGCTCGCCTTGTCTACGGTACTAAGGGGTAGATTCCATATTCAAAGGGCTTAAATGTACCCGATAGGGTCTGTTGTTCTCGAGCCCAATTTAGAATAGGCGCTTGTTCACTGTCTAGTGAGTAAGCGTTTATTTTTTGTGTTGCCAAGTCGGTGAGGGCTACATCTGAAAGCGGAATGCTAAAGGACACAGGCTGATCTGAGAAGTTTAGCACCACTAATGCATCTGAACGCAAGTAGATGGCCATTTGATCGTCGTGGTATAGCCATGCATAGCTATTATTTGCAGAAGCTCTCCAATTGGCAAGGGATTTTGTAAGGGCCAATAAATCGGGGTGAGGCACGTTTGACCACGGCATATCCCGACGATTGTCGGGGTCTTTTCCACCTTCAAGCCCAACTTCGGTACCATAGTATAAAATTGGAATAGCGGGGTAGGTATATGCCCAGACGAGTCCTAATTTTAAATACGCTTTTCCATGAATGGGATCTTTGGAAATCAACCTTGAGTTATCGTGGTTGTCCACAAAAATACCACTGATTTTTGATCCTGAGAAAGACTGATCGCGGGCGATTGCATTGGCCAGGTCAGTGACGCGTCCCGTCTTGGACAGTGCAGAGGTAAGGCCTTCGTACAGAGGGTAATTGGTTACGCCATCGATACCCACGTCTCTATAGCGCTCCAGAATGCTTACGTGCTCGCTCCAGACTTCTCCAAGCAAATAAAAGTCGGGAAATTCGGTTTTTATTGCGTGGTTCCAAGTGGTCCAAAAACTTCTGGGTACATGCTTAACAGTATCAAGCCGCATGCCATCAATACCTGTCTCGCGAATCCACCAAAGGGCATTGTCGATAAAGAACTGCGTAACCTCTGGTTTATCTAAGTTTAAATCTGGTAAGCCGAAGAGCCAACCTCTTTCCAGCTGCTTTTCGTCGTTCCAATTTGTGATGGTTCGCTTTGGATTAAACCATTGCTTTTTCTGAGGGTCATTGAACCATGGTGTGTCATAACCGGTGTGATTGACAACGTAGTCCATAAGCACCTTTATATCTCTTTTATGAGCTTCTCGAACGAGATTTTTTAGATCATCCAGCGTGCCAAGGTGCGGATCCACAGACCAAAAGTCGTAAATCCAATAGCCATGATAGCCTTTAGGTCCGTTTTTTTGAACGGGAGTAAGCCAAATTGCCGTTGTGCCAAGGGACTTGATGTAGTCCAAGGATTCAGTGACACCTCTTAAGTTGCCACCGTGATAAGCATAGGGGTCGTCTGGGTTCACATCGCCGAGAACCTCATTTTCTTCTGAGCGCTTAAAGCGATCTGTGACCACAAAGTATATTAAATCATCTTGCGAAAAATTGCCACCATCGTTGTCTATGTTAAGCGTGGAGGGATCAGTTGCTTCATTTACTTCATTAACTTCGGTGGCAGTAGGCAGTGCAGTGGTTTTTTGAATGGATTCAGTGGCCTTTGTTTGAACTTCGCTTGGCGTAGATGAGGTGACACCTTGTTGTGCGCAACCAGACAGTAGGAACAGCATGATTAAGAGACAACAAAAGGCAAATTTTAGGGACATGGGTCTTTGTGGTCTCTTTGTGCGCGCATGGGTATATGGTATTGGATATAAATTCATAGATAAACTCTCCTTTGAAAAGACTATAACCGAAAATGCTAATTCAAGCAAGCGTTTGCACGGGTTTTCACACTTCGAGCTATATTTTGGGCGCTTGATGCCGAAGAGTCACAATAATTTTGGTTGATTCTCGAAAACTAGGGTAAAAAACCACCGTTAAAACAGTGATTATTTCTTTAAATACCGTGTTGACGATGGAGAAGACTATGTCATATAATGAATTTATGCAAACGGTTGCGCAACAATATGATGATGGTGGAGGCAATTTGATGAAAAAATGGCGATTTGGCAATCCAATCCCTACATATGCGTTGGCTTTGAATATCGACGAACAGATGGAGCCATGTCCATACCAAGTGACTCAAAGGCCTTCTTTAGATCATGTTTCAGAGTTTACATGGCATATTCATATGGATGCTTCCGATTATATCTATGGTTTAGGTCAAAATCTCGGCGGCATGAATAAACGCGGTCGTCGCTATATCTCTTATTGTACCGACGACCCACATCATACAGAAGACAAAGAGACATTATATGCTGCTCACAATGTGATTTACATGATCAACAAGTCCCGTGAAGTGCAGGTAATGTACTGGGATACACCTTCAAAAGTCACTTTTGACTGTGGATTTTCAGATGCCTTTACGCTAACGGTAACTGCTGAAGGGCAGGGGGTAGATTTTTATATCTGCCAGACAAAAGATTTGAACAGCGCGATAAAGACCTTTAGAAGACTCATTGGAAAGTCTTATGTGCCACCGAAATGGGCATTTGGATATTTTCAATCACGATGGGGCTATGCGAGTGAATCAGACATAAAAGAGGTTCAGCAAGGGTTTAAAGATCATCATATACCCTTAGAAGGCATCTATGTAGATATCGATTATATGGAGCGCTTTAAAGATTTTACCGTTGATCAGTCCAAGTATCCCGACTTTAAAGGGCTCGTGGAGGATTTTAAGAAGTGTGGTCAGTATTTAGTGCCGATAATCGATGCGGGTGTAAAAATCGAGCCTGGCTATATGCTGTATGAAGAAGGCATTAAAGACGGACATTTTGTGATGAACCCGAATGGTGAGCCCTATGTTGCAGCGGTTTGGCCGGGGCGTGTTCACTTTCCTGACTTTATGCAGGAGAGAACTCAGACTTGGTTTGGCGACTGGTATCGCTTTTTAATCGATATGGGTATTGAAGGCATATGGAATGACATGAACGAGCCAGCGATTTTTTATGATGAAGAGGCCCTTGAGGCAGCTATAGAAAAAGCCATTGCAAGTAAGGGTCAAAATCTCGACATCTATAGTTATTTTGAGTTAGGTGATGCATTTAGGCAGCTGAGCAATCAAAGGGCTTATTATAGGCGTATGCAGCACCAATATAAAGGCGAAACCTTTAATAACGACACGCTGCACAATCTCTATGGGTATTTTATGACCAAGTCCGCAGATTTAGGATTTAAGAATCACCTTGGCGACAAACGGCCGTTGATTCTCTCGCGGGCATCGAGTATTGGCATGCATAGACATGGCGGTATATGGACTGGCGATAACAGTTCTTGGTGGTCGCATCTTCAGCTGAATGTGAAGCAAATGCCCGCGCTAAGTGCTGTAGGATTTCTATACAGTGGTGCAGACACAGGTGGTTTTGGTGGGCATGCAAGCGGTGAGCTCCTTAGCAGATGGCTACAGTTTAGCGCCTTTACACCGCTCCTAAGAAATCACGCTGCCCTTGGAACTAGAAATCAAGAGCCTTACATGTTTGGCACTCGAGATTTGGCAATCAATCGACAGCTGATACAGATACGCTATAGGCTAATGCCGTTTTTGTACTCCGAATTTATAAAGGCTTATCACCAAGATACCCCTTTATTTAGTCCCCTCCACGCATATTTCAGCGATGCGCGCTGCTTAGAGATCGAAGATCAGATTATGCTCGGCGATGGCGTGATGCTCATTCCCGTTGTTGAGCCCAATCGCACTGGTCGCATGGTCTATCTGCCAGAACCCATGACCTTAGTGACTTTAGGTGCCACTGGCGCCCGGGTTGAAGATTTTTCAAGTGGCGATGTATTTATTCCCTATCCACTAGAAGGGTTACAATTTTTTATCACGCTCGGCCATGCCATTCCTATAGTGCCACCGGCTAACACCACCAGCACATTGAGCGTTGAAAGGGTCACATGGCTTGGATCAATGACCTTAGCCAATGCCTATGGACACGCTGGCATTGCTTACAGTTGGTACGACGACGATGGACAAACGCGTAGTTCTTTGAATATGCCGGCCCAGATCTGCCGCTATACGATTATCACAAGTGATCCAGACTTCGCATTGGCTGAAAGTAGAGAGGGCATACACGGAGGCACCTGGCATCCGAAGGATTCGACAAAACACGATTTTAGTGCCTTGATTTAGTGCAGTCAAGGACTTGTTCATTTAAATAACATATAAACGACAAATTAAAGTAGAGACGTAAGGAGATTAATTATGAGAGAACGCTCCAGTGGTATCTTAATGCACATCTCATCGCTACCAGGAAAATATGGCATCGGCGATTTTGGACAAAGTGCGTACGATTTTGTAGATTTTTTAAACGATGCAAAGCAGAAGGTGTGGCAAATACTGCCTATAGGAATCACCGGGTATGGCGATTCACCTTATCAATCCTTTAGCGCCTTTGCTATTAACCCGTATTTTATTGACCTCGACGCCTTGGTGGCACATGGATTTTTAAAGCGCGAAGAGATGCAAGGCGTGGACTTGGGAAAGAATCCAGAACATGTAGAATACGAGAAACTCTACTTTAACAAAATGCCTTTGCTTAAAATCGCATATAATCGAGCAAAAGTCGCCTGGCACGACGCACTGCGCGCTTACTTCAAGGCTGAAATCGATTGGTTGGAACCCTTTGCCCTGTACATGTCCATCAAGGCACATCACGACAACAAATCCTGGCTCGAGTGGCCAAAGGCATACGATGCCATGCAAAAGCCTTCGGTAAAGGCATTTGAACACGCTCACGAAGATGAAATATACTTTTGGGTGTTTACGCAATATTTGGCCTCAGACCAGTGGAGCACCCTTAAGCAATATGCCAATCAAAAGGGCATCAGCATAGTGGGGGATCTGCCTATTTATGTCGCAGAAGACAGCGCAGATGTATGGAGCATGCCACAGCTCTTTAAATTAGATGACAGCTATAAGCCCATCACTGTTGCAGGGTGTCCACCCGATGCATTCTCTGTCACAGGTCAGTTGTGGGGAAATCCGATATACGACTGGGACTACATGGAAAACCACGGCTATCAGTGGTGGATAAAGCGTATCGCCTACAGCTTAAAGCAATATGATGTAGTTCGCATCGATCATTTTCGCGGTTTCCAAGACTACTGGGAAATTCCTTATGGCGATAAGACCGCAGTGAATGGCATTTGGGTTAAAGGGCCAAGCATGAAGCTCTTTAATGCCATTAAGGCTGCCCTTGGCGATGTGGCGATTATTGCAGAAGATTTGGGTTTTATGACAGACGATGTCATTAAACTCCGTGAAGACTCTGGATTTCCCGGTATGAAAGTATTGCAGTTTGCATTTGATTCTCGAGAAGAGAGCGATTATCTCCCGCATAATTACGACAAGAATTGTATTGCATATACAGGAACCCACGACAACGATACAGCTTATGGCTGGATGCAAACTGTCGATAAAGCAGATCGTGACTATGCCATTGACTATTTGAAGCTCGATGAAAAAGAAGGCTATCATTGGGGGTTAATTAGAGGTGCATGGGC
>CALFXQ010000443.1 GCA_937958285.1 uncultured Fusibacter sp.
CCTTAACCGACACCATGGCATACTCACCTTTTAGGTAACCATTGTACAGCGGCACAATTTTTCTACCATTGATGGTGAAATCCACGCGTTCATTGCTAGGCGTTGTCCAATTCCCATCCACGCCCAGTATCTTATAGGCGCGGCTCGTGTTCGATACAACAGGCTTCGCCATCGTTTTATTCGCCAACAAGTCTGCAATCAGGTAGGTGCCACTATCAACGTTCGGCCCGCCATTAAGGATGATTTTAGTGAAGTCGCTCTCCCCAAGGTAATAGTCGGCCACGACCACTCGAGTCACATCGCGCCCGAGTTCCTCACTTTTCACATCAACAAGTAAGTCATTACCCTCGCGTCTTAAAGTGATGTCCTCTTTGCTATGCCCCTGAAGGTAAAATGTGTCTGGATAGTCTGAACTAGTTGCCATCGCATAGCTTGGAGATACGTCTGTGACAACGCCAGTATTCGCGGAAGCCAATAAGACCTCTGGTATAAGTGAAGACTTCTTCGAGAGGAGTCTATACTTAAAGCTCGTTGCGCCCGATACATGTAAGGCTTTCCCATTTGTCCGCTCTCGTTGATAATCGACAAAAATATCCCGACCTTCGCGCAGTGTTGTGGTTAGTCCATCGTCACTCAAAAACTCGATGCTTCCAACATTTTGATCAAAGCCACCTTGGCTGTGATAATCTAAAACACTATATGTTGCCGTGTTCACCACCTTAACAATGGTGCCGTTTGTTACAAACTTAGTTGAGGCCATCTTTTGGGTACTTACCTTCAATGAACCTTTCAGACTTTTTATAGTGCCATTGCTGCTTTGAAGCTTATCAAGGTCGACTAAGCCATCCGCCGTACTAATGCGATTTACCCCAAGTTTCCCGATCTTTTGTGCCGATGATGGACTAGAGGTATCTGCATATTTGTCATGGAAAAGTGCAATTGTGTCACCGCTTAACCCCGTAAAAATTTTGGTGCTAGTAGCATCTGTTCGATAGTTTAATTCCGTTAGCTTTACTTTATTAATCTTTAAAGTATCAACGTCGATATGCGATGGATTAGCGGATTCCTCTAGATCATAGATTGAAACATAACCCTCACCCTTATTGTAGATATAGGTATCATCGCCATTGCCACCGCGCAGTATATCACCGCCACCCCCGCCATGAAGCGTATCATTACCTTCGCCGCCCTCGAGGACATCTTGACCCGCACCGCCAGAAAGATAGTCATCCCCATCGCCACCATATAATTTATCGTCCCCTGCACTGCCAATTAATCTGTCTGCATTAATTGTACCCTTATAGCTAACACCGCTTGTATCATTAACTTTACCTTCTCTATCCAGCACATCATAGAAGTTGTGTAGACTATGAGGATCAAACTTCCCGCCACTAGTCTGCGTATTATTGACGATCTTAACCGTGCCAAAATTCGTTAGAAACTCATCTTTGTATTTGGAATCATTAAGAAAATCCCTCAATACAATAATCACTTTATCCCAGATAGTTGGTTCGAGAATTTTCGAAACCATCTGCTCGAATATTTCGGGATTGTCCACGATAAAATTCTCAGCAATTTTACCCGCTGTACTCAAAGCCAACTTTGCTAAATCAATTGCAATGGTTCGATTCGGATTTATATTACCTAATGTACTTCCAATTGAGTTACCGATTGCTGCACCTGTTACAAATAGACGATACTTTTCATATAACTGGGCTGCATTGCCGACTACATCTTGAGCAGTAACAATGTTCAGCACATTGCTATATTGCCCCGACTCAAACACAGAGACATCCACAGCTGTCGCAGCATGCCGCGCTCCCATGGGGTTGAATGCAACTACTTGAATGCCAGAGTCCACGTTATAGTTGTTGTGGATTGCTACGTGTTGCGCTAACGCACCACCCATGGAATGACCAGTTATTGTGTTGGGTTTGTATTTATCCACAGCTAAATCTTTAATGAAATTTACTGCTTGGGCACGATGGGACATCAGGTGCTCTCTACCCACCTTGAGGGGCAATTCTGCTAGATTGGTTTCAACCCAATCGTCAATAAACCGCTCGATTAATAGGCTGCGTTCGCCCAAGGTTTTTCCTTTGAGATTTTCAAAGGTGATTTCATCAGGTGATAAACTGCCTCGGTAACTGACTACTACCTCATCAGTAGC
>CALFXQ010000444.1 GCA_937958285.1 uncultured Fusibacter sp.
TCACCTCGGATTTTGTTGCGCTCTATGTCGCCGGCATATACACATATGATTACTTCTAGTTTATCTTTTAGCTTTTGCAACAACTTTAACTTTGCATTCTCGTCAAAACCTGGCAATACCCGCTTTGCATGCATATCGAAGATAAGCTTGCCGCCAAATTCCAAATAGAGTTTATCGAAATGGTTTACGCGCTCCAAAATAAATTTAGATTGCTCTTCTAGGTACTTTTCGGGATCAAAACCCTTTTTCATAGCAGCCTCCTGTTTTCTTACTACCTTATCACGAAAAGAAATCTTTGAAAAGAGCATCTGGTTAACCAGATGCTCTTTGTTGAGTCAAATGAGATTCTATTTCGGGAATCAGTTGTTCTAATGCATTGAGGGTGGGTACATAGTAGTCTGGTTTTAACAAATTGAGGGCTTCTTTTGAAGATTCAATGGCTTGACCAGAAACCAATATTGAAAAAGGGTGCTTTGTTGGCAACATGCGCAGGGCTTGAATAAAATACTCTGCACTATTGAGATGATGTGTAAGGGTAATTGACATTACCACTAAATCAATCTTTTGTTCTAATACCAGTTTGTGAAAATCTAATACGGGCATACTGCGACCCAGGTAAAATACTTGCCATCCCGACTGTCTAAAGTGTTCCCTTGCCATTTTAAGGGTCAAAACATGCTCTTCGGCTCCGGGAACGACAAATGCAACCTTAAAGCCCTTTGAAGGTCTTTTGAAATTTTCGTGTGAGGTAATTGAGATTAACGACTCAATAACACCTGAAATGTAATGCTCCGTTGAAATATCCACCTGACCTTGTTGCCATTGTTCGCCAACTAATCGCATAATGGGTTCAAAGAGTGTCTGCATTAGAAAAAGGGGACTGTGCTGCTTCGCCAAGGCGATGGTTAACGCAATCGCTTGGTGTTCTTGCTTTTGTAATAATAGCTGATAGAGCTGGTCGATTTCATCTGCAAAATCCTCTTGATTGGGTAAGGCAACTTTTCCAATAAAGACCTCGGATGTCTTATTTGCTTGATCGGAGAGCCCAAGCAAAAAATCAATGGAAATTTTGAGGCAATCTGAAATCTCTTTGAGGGCGGTCTCGCCTGGAAAGCGCTCGTTAGTCTCATAATTTGCAATGGTAGACTGAGCAACACCCAGTTTTTTAGCGAGGTCCTTTTGTGTGAAACTTCGCATTTTTCTCGCTTGCCTTAAGCGTTGTCCAAAATCGCTCATACCATCACCTTTCTATAGGGCAAGTCAAGTAAATTATATCTGCCTTATAGTGTGATAATATCACAAAACGCAAGAATAATCAACACGTTACGTGATTAATCTTGCGTTATGGTGGTTTTAAGTACAATGATGTGATTTTGCAGATTTTATAAACCAATGAGATGACTAAAATTCAGAAGACTTTTGCTTAGGTTTGCCTAAAATCATATACAGACCGCCACCGATTAAAAGAATTGGCCAGAAGTAGAGTCTCACGCCATTGAATATTGGCAAGCTAGGCAAATCTACAATAAAGACAAAGGCTGCAAAAGCCATTGCGCCAAGACCAACCATTAGCGCCCATTTGGTATCTTTATAGTTGCCATTGTTGCGCTGGTGAATCATGTGGACACCCATAAAGGCCAAGCCCATCGACACGAAAAAGACGGGACCGCTCTTCCGATCT
>CALFXQ010000445.1 GCA_937958285.1 uncultured Fusibacter sp.
ACCTGATCAACAGGTCTCCTTTTGCTCGTACTATCACTTAGTCCACTGCACGCGTGATCCTCCCGATATGGTCGAGAACACATCGGAGGTCGGCAGCATTACCGCTGTCTATAATATAGTCAGCGTACTGAAGCACCGCCTTTGCACTATCCTTTGGCACCTGATCCGTTTTCATGACCACAAATAATGCCGGTTGAACATGATTGACAATGCTGTTAGATTCACATAATATCCAGTTATTGCCAGTGGCGCTAAAGACGCTGCAGAAATTGGCAACTGGCTCATTCACTGCATGGGCTTCTCCTCTAATCCAGTACACGTGCTCACAACCATGCTTTAGCATGAGCGAAGTATCTTTATTAGACGACCTAGACAACTCTCGGACGAATGCATAAGGGGTGTCCAAGCTTCCACAGACGCCACAATGCCCACTCTTTCTCGGACATGGCTTTCCTTTCACAACAGTGGTCACCTTTAGGCCCTGCCAAATCCGATCGGAAAACATATTCAAAATCGTCGTCGCAAGCGTGGTCTTTCCAGAATTCTGTCCATAAGATCCAATTACAATCAGATTATCTATTTTTAAGCGCGCCTCACCCGATGGAAAGTTTACATAATCACACGAATCCATCAACCGACTCGAATCCATCAACCGACTACGCCACATTACTTAAAACATCCCAATTGACATTGGGTGACTCTTACGCCTGAGTCATCGCACACTTTTCCCACCACTTTCACATCGACTTGATTCTTCTCGGATAGTCGAAATAAATCGCTACAAGAAATTGTCATGCGCGCATCGGTGCATGAGCTTGCCTCAAAGATTTGTACTTGCAGTGTCTTATTCAAATCACATCCCCCTCCCTGTTGGGTTCATGCGCGTCTACTTTCGTTTACATTTCATTTATATTCAGTAAAATGTGCGCCACGGTGTCGGATACGGATTGTTGTATATCGATACGGGGTTGCCAGCTAAAATGTGCACAGAACTTCTCGTTGCTCACCCGATATGGTCTCTCTTCTGCCAGATTAGAGTAGACAATTTCCGACCTAGAGTCAGTAAGATCCACTATTGACTGAGCAATACTAGAAATTGACACCCCAGTGTTCGATGATAAATTAAAGATTCCCATGTGTTGAGGCTTGCTTATGACGGCAATGAGCGCGCAGGCCACGTCTCTCACATCTAAGCAGTGAATGCGCCTATTGTGGGGAACAAAGATTTCTAGGGGCAGTTGCCTGAGGGCGTTGTGGATCATGTGAGGAATTAATGCGATGGGCTTTTGTCCTGGCCCTATGGTATTCACGCACCTCAGAATAACAGACGCCCTCGGATGGTTCTTTAGTAGAAATTGCTCGGCCTCATATTTGGAGTGCTCGTAGTGATTGGTCCAAGTCACAGGACTTTCCTCAGTAAGTGATTCATGGTCATGTTGATACAGATTTGCGGTGGAAAGAAAGATAAAGCGTTTAAAGCGAAGGCCCTCGCACAGATTTAAAACACCCTGCACATTGTTGTGGTAGAAGGTGTCGTAAGACTTATCGTTGCCAAGGTTGGTGCGATTTAACGCTGCTAAGTGCACAATATCGTCGAATGTAATATCGATAGAAAGGGGCTTCGAGATGTCGAAATAGTGGCGATGATAACGGCCGTCCGCGAGGACACCGGTTTGCGACGCTGCGCTGGTATGCGCTAGGGCATTGGGGCGCAGTAGAATATGATATTCACACGCCGATGACTCTGGCAATGCGTCGAGTTGCTTCAGCAGATGGCTGCCAATAAAGCCATCTGCACCTGTGATCAACACCTTTTTCATAATATGTCCAACTTTTAGTTTGCCTTTGGGTTTAAGAGGGCGTTCTCAATGGATTTTAGATACGCCTTCGAAGTAATTGTCACGCCGGCTATCGCGTCCACATTTAGACTTTGCTGATCTATAATACGTTTAAAGAAAATGTCGCGCTCGTCAACTTTTGAGAGCAAGACGTCTTTTACCACTTTTATTTCTTGAATCTTGTGGGCAGCCACAGTGACTGCCAGTTCGTTTGTCCAGCGTTTATAGTTGTAACGGCCATAATACACACCATCTTCTACTGCAGCGAGATTCAAGTCGCCCTTTGTGGTGACCTGATGCTCAAGGCCGTTGGTTAGGTACAAGATCCCCGCTACAAAGACCAGAATCAGTGCTAAGAATGTGGCAAGGACCCACTTTACTCGGGTAAGAAGCGTTTTTTTCTTTGATTTATCGCCGTTTATACTGTCGACAATTGATTTGTCGGTGCTGGGATTGGGTTTGGTGCTGGGATTGGGTTTGGTGCTGGGATTGGTTTTCATCTTATCACCTTATGCAATTTCAATTGGGGTGGGCCTGCTGATTTCTGCGGGTTCTGCGAGGCCTGCGGGGTCTGCGAGGCCTGCGGGGACGAGCGGGTCTACTGAGTGGCCGCGTGCTTCGAGTTCGCGCATTAGGAGGGTGGCTTGGTAGAGCTGCTCGAAGGAGCCTGCGTCAGTCCATGGGGACTTAAGGATGCCATAGGTCAATTTGCCATCTGCCGCGTACTGTGCCAACACGTCGGTGATTTCGTACTCGCCGCGCACTGAGCGTTTGAGTGTTTTGCAGTTTTCAAAGATGTTGGCCTTGAAGATCCACAGGCCCGTGTTTACATAATCCGAGAAGGGCTCGAGTGGTTTCTCGACCAACTTGGTTATGCGATCACCTTCGAAGCACACCACACCGTACTTGCATGGATCATCGACCTTGGCAATCAATATTTTGGCATCGTAAATATCGCGATGGGTGTGAAAGTCCTCTACAAAGGTGCTTAGATTGTCTACCACAATGTTGTCGCCCAGCACCACGATGATGTCTTCTTTGTTGGCAAATTCTTCTGCGCACAAAAGTGCCACGCCTGTGCCATCGCTGTTGTCTTGGATTTCGTAGTGCAGCGTGATGCCCCAAGCTTTTCCGGTGCCTAGAAGGCGAAAGTAATGCCCCAAATGCTCGCCAGAAGTGACGATTAAGATGTCTTTAATGCCACATTTTACCAGTGTCTCGATGGGATAAAAAATCATCGGTTTTTTGTAGATTGGCAGCAAATGCTTGTTTGTGACCCTTGTTAAAGGATCTAAACGCTTGCCGTGTCCGCCGGCCAAGATCACACCTCTCATTACTTCCCCCTATTCTCCCCACAGTCCTTTTGCGTATCGGCTGTCGAGGCCATCTTTTGCGTCGCGCCAATAAGATACATTTTCTAGATACCATGCCACAGTTTCGGCAAGCCCACCCTCCAGGTTATAGGCGGGATTCCAGCCCAGCTGTTTAATCTTTGACGAATCGATGCTGTAGCGCTGATCGTGTCCTGGTCTGTCGTTTACGTATTTAATGTAAGAGTCATCCTTGCCCATTAGGGTAAGGAGCTTGCACGTGAGGTCGATGTTGGTACAGGTCTGATCCGCGCCAATATTGTAGCGCTCGCCGTTAATGCCCTTTTCGATAAGCAGATCGATGGCGCTACAATGGTCCATAACATGGAGCCAGTCGCGCACTTGCGTGCCCTTTCCAAACACAGGCACCTGAAGTCCATCGTGCAGATTAGTAATAAAAAGTGGAATGACCTTTTCTGGGTAAGCCCATGGCCCGTAGTTGTTCGAGGCCCTCGAAATGACAATTGGCAGCCCGTAGCTTGCAAAATAGCTGTATGCCAGGCTTTCTCCACCTAGTTTTGAGGCCGCATAGGGGTTTCTCGGCGCTGGCAACGAGGTTTCTGTAAAAGAGCCCTTGTCGATAGAACCGTATACCTCGTCTGTAGATATTTGCACAAATCTTTTGAGGGGCACTTGCTGCACAAGCACCGCCTCTAGAAGCACTTGTACGCCCATAATGTCGGTTCTTATAAAGGATGATTTGTCTTCTAGGGATCTGTCGACGGAGACTTCGGCGGCAAAGTTCACAATCACATCCACCCCTTGTACGATGCGATTGACCAAGGCGCTATCGCATATATCGCCCTTGATAAATTCAAAGTTATCGAGGTCTTTAAAGGCTGCTAGGTTCTGAAGATTGCTCGAATACGAGAGATTGTCTATCACCTTAACGTGAAGGTGTGGTTCTTTATTTAAGAGATACCGGACAAAATTGGATCCTATAAATCCTGCACCGCCTGTTATTAAGTAGGTTTTCATGTGCGCTCCTAATCCTCTAATATTGAAACCGTCATGCAGCAGTTGTTAGTGGTGATCGTTTCATGCAGCCTCACACTTTGGGTGCCAACCGTCGATGTATCCCCCAGCACCTCGACTGTTGAGGCGTCGATGCAAAATCCTGTTCCTAGAGCCTTTAGCGCCGCCTCTTTTCTTGTCCAGAGGGCATAAAAGCTCAGCAGCGGCGCATTAGATTGCTGCAAAAAGAGCAACTCGGCTTTTGTAAACACCTGGGTGTTACAGGCGTGGAAGCTGGCTGCATTGGCATGCTTATGCATGTACTGAATGTCGACGCCCACTTGGTGAGAGGTCGAAACGACGATGGCCAGCATGTGCTTTGACCGAGAAAGGTTAAAGTGTATGCCGTCGTGGTCTTTTAGGCGTGGTTTTCCCCAGTGGTTGTAGGTTATGTCTAAGCGCTCAAGTGTAGGTACATAGCCTTGAAGGCGCTCGAGGAGCAAGCTCTGCTGAAGGGCTTTGTAGTGGCCCCGCTGAAGCCCCTTGTGGTGCCCATGCTGAGGGTCTTTAGGTGTATTTGCCAGGGAATAGACATATACTTGTGCAGCGCCGTAATTTTTGAAGTGCTGCAGGGTAGGCTGATCGGCCTGACTTGGCTGGCTGGGTTGATCGGCCTGATAGTCCTGATGGCCCAGTCCGGTCTGGTGAGGTTTACAGGCTGTCAATAAACTGGGCTGTGCGAGCCTCGCTCAGCGTATTGAGGTTGTTGATGTCGAGGTTTTCTTTCTTGCACAAGACACCCAACAGGGTTTTAACAAAGAAGTTTTGGGTCTTAATGTCTAGGTAGCCGCCGAGGCTATGCACATTCACCACATTTAGCTTACTGATGTGCTCTATAGATTGGCTCAGCACTTCTGTTACGTCTTGTTTATTGAGTAGGCCGTGGATAAAAAAATGCACTTCAGCTTTGATCAGGTCTTGGTGGTGCTTTTTAACAAAGCGCACCAGGTCTTGTTGAAGTTTGCCGCCGTATATGCCGCACCCGAAAATAACTCTCTGGTAGGCTGCGCCTCTAAAGTCGGTGTTCACGCTGGCATCGATAATATCTGTATTTAGAGGTCTCGATTTCACAATGCGGTCGATGGTTGCTTTTGTGGTTCCATTTTTAGACACGTAGACAATTGCGGTTCTCATTAGATTTCCTTTCACTGGCGCACTTGTGCCATATTTTGTGGCAACATGCCGCCGCTTATCTGCTCCTTAGGTTGTCTTCTTGCAAAAGGTCTATGGCTTTTTCTATGCCAATGCCGCTGGAGAGGGCATCGCTTTGAATGCGTAAATGCCCCTCAATCTCTGGGTCGTTGAGCAGCGCCTGAATACCCATTTTCATATTTTTGGCATTGTAGCCCTTTCCCGTGAGTTGTTTGCCGCAGTTGGCCTTCTCTACGAGGTAGGCGTTGGTAGACTGCTCTGGCGAAAAGGGTCGAATGAGCATTGGCGTGCAATACAAAAGGCCATTTTGAATGCTGTTGTAACCGCCATGGGTGATAAAGACCTTTGATTTGGCAATTTTCTCTCTAAAGGCATCTAGGCTAAGATGCGCCAACAAGGTCACATGGGGATAGGCTTCTAGGGCCTTTTGTGTGCTTTGCATATTGGGACCCAAGATCACATACAAGGTGCAGTCTAGGTCTTTTGTAGCCTCGGCGCAGGTCTCGTAAAAGCCTTCATGCTGAAGCACAGACCCCATGGATGCCAAGATCCCTTCTCTTTCACTAGGCCTATAAAAATGGGTTCGCTTGTGGTCGGCACCGAGAAAATGAACGTGTTTGCCATATTGGTCACTTCCAGGATGAAAGGTCTTTGAGGTCATAACAAGGGTCAAGTCCTGTTCTGGCGACATCACATCTGCAAGCTTCACTGTATTTTTATACTTCAACAGAAACTTTAGATTGATAATAAAAATCCCAATTAAGTGCCAAAAGTCTTTCGCAATCATCTTGATGAGCTCGGCTTGCATGCGACCGCTGTTCTTTACGGCGGTTTTATCGCCAATAATGCTTGGAAACACCTTGCACATAGGCACGCCTAGCACTTTACAGGCGATGCGTGCATAGATGGAAAAGCTGTCTACAATCACGTAGTCTATGTTTTTATCGGGAATTTCTAAGAGGCAAAAATCGATTAAGAGCGCTGCTGCTTTGTAAAAACAGTGCATCATATAGATTAAGTCGCCGTGGCGCTGGTGTTTGTCTGAGAGGCTGTCGAAGTAGCTTTGAAAGGGCTCGGGATAGGCCATCAGCCTCAGTTCGGGTACGTCATTAAAGCGATGCCATAGTGCTTTTGAGGTGTAGTAATACACCGTTTCACCGCGTCCCACTAAGGCCCTTACCAACTCTACATGGGGGGTATTGTGACCTGAGAGGGGAAATGAAAAGAAAGCATAGGTCATTGGGCTTACCTAACTCAGCTTTTGAAAGACTAGTGTGGTATTGTGCCCACCGAATCCGAAGGAATTCGACAGCGCCCAGTCGATGTTTCGAGGGGCGGCATGATTTGGCGTGTAGTTTAAATCTAGATCGTCGTCTGGTGTAGTGAGGTTGATTGTAGGTGGCACAATGCTGTCTGTAATGGCCTTTATGGTGACAATCGCCTCGATGGCGCCACAGGCTGCCAGTGTATGGCCGATCATAGATTTGGTGGACGACACGTGGAGGGTCGGAGCATATGGGCCGAACACCGCTTTGATGGCACGTGTTTCGTACAGGTCGTTTAAAAATGTAGATGTGCCGTGGGCATTGATATAATCCACTTTGTCGATGGGCACTTGTGCTTCTTCCATGGCCTTTTGAATGGTCACTGCCATGCCGAGGCCGTCTTTTTTTGGCGCTGTAATATCGGTGGCTTCACTGGTAAAACTGGCCCCAGCAAGTCGGCAAAGCATGGGTGCACCTCGCTTAATTGCAAAGTCCTTTCGCTCGAGTACCAAAGCACCAGCCCCTTCTCCCATTACAAAGCCATCTCTTGTCATATCGAAAGGGCGACATGCGCCTTGGGGGGAGGCATTGTTCACCGACATGGCGAGAATTTGGTTAAATCCATTGATGTATGCGGGTTCAACACTTGTATCTGAGCCGCCCACAATCACTGCATCGTACATATTCGACGTAAGCAGTTGCTTAGCGAGCACTATGGCGTAAGCAGAAGATGCACATGCCGATGAGATATTAAAGTTCACACCCTCAAAGCCATATTTTAGCGTAATCCATGCACTGGCGGCATTGGGCATGGTCTTTACAATAAAGTTTGCCTGTGCATTGCCTTCTAATGGGCTATTGTTCGAAGAAATAATCCCCATTATGACGGCGATGCGCGACTTATCCACAGTGCTTGTCAACAACTGGCTTTGCTCGAGGGCTTCATCTGCTGTGAGCAAGCACATTCTTGTGTTTTTGGTCATCTTATTGCATTCTCTTTTGCTGTAGAGCTTTCTGCACTTGTCTTCTGAGGCTTCGTTGAGGGTGACTTCTGCCGCTATTTGCGTTTCGCATTCAGAGGCATCGAAGCCCTTTATGGGCGCCACGCCGCTCTTTCCCTCTTTTATATTGCGCCAATTCTCTTCTAAATTTTGTCCTAGCGCTGAGATCATGCCCATCCCCGTTACCACTACATCACACATAATGCCTCCATTTGTCTATGTCTCACTTTGTCAATGTCTCACTTGGTCAATGTCTCACTTGGTCACTGCCTAAAGCCATGCCGAAATTCTATTCTCTTTGTAAAAGGCCAGTTGGGTCTTTTCAAAGCGGGCTGCAAGCGCCTGAGCCAGCTGCTCTTCTTCAGCGCGCACAAGGGAAGAAATGGTGTTATTCATGCCAAGCACGGTGGTTGTGGCATAATCGAGGGTCTCTTTATCAATTGCACCTTGTTGAATTAGAACGGCTGTGGTGTTGGCGAGCACAGCCTTTAGCCTCAGGGCAGCATCTGCTTTGGCCTCTTCTTTTATAAGGGTGCCTGGCACCCACACGCTTTCCCTTTGGGTGCCAGGCACCCTTAGAGGCACCCTTAGAAAAGTCTTAAAGGGGGCGTAATAGGCCGTGCGCTCTGGGCTGTCGAAGTTGTCAAAGCCCTGTATCACAATTTCTGAGCCCGTTTGATTTAAGATTTCGAAGGTTCCCAGTAGCATGATATGGTCTTTTACCACCTCGTCGATTTCTAGATGGGTCAAATTCCCTTCGCCCAGCACGAGGAATGCTTCATTCATAAGGTCGAGTAGCAGCTTCGAAAAAAACATGTTGTTAGCGCCCGAAAACACCACAGACTTCAGCGCTAGAGCTTCCACCACCTGTTCGATCAGCTGTATGGTGTTGGGACTCGTTTGCTGTGTTGTGTTGATTTCGACGATGGGCGTGAGTTTTGCAGGATAAAAGAAGTGCATACCTGCAAAGCGTTCTGGATTTGGCAAATCTGTAAAGATGCGTTCGAGGGGTATCGACGATGTATTTGTGGCGATAATGGTGCTCGGCGCACATTGGTTGCACAAATTTGCAAGCAGGGTGCGCTTTTGGTGCAAATCTTCTGTTATGGTCTCAATCGCCAGATCTATGGCCCATAAGCCCTCGAGATTCGCTTGAATCCGCACCCGATCTAAAGAGCGCGCACTACAGGCTTGTGGAAAGTTAAGGGCATTTTTACGAAGCTTCTTTTCTACCATTTGCTGCAGGGCATCGATATCAGCTGGATTTCTGCAAATCCATACCAAGGCTAAGTCCTCTAAGATAAAACGCTTTGAACTAAGAATCAGGTTTACAATCTCTTTTCCCAATTTTCCTTTGCCAATCACTGCGATTTGCATGCATGCCTCCTGTGTAAGGTTTATACAAACTTTGACTTTGCACTTGCACTGATCTTGTATAAACGATTGACTTGTTCGTAAAAATCCCGTTCCGGCAAATGAGTCTTGGTCACTGCGGTGGTTAAGTTGTAGTAGTCGAGGTCGTGATTGACGATTTGATCTTTTAGGGCATGCCACTGAGCGGTCCCTGGAAAGGGCGTGAGTATTGTAAATCCAGAGTTGAATATTGGATTTCTGTCTACAAAGGCAGCTAGCTTATCGAAATCCTCGAGGGTAAAGGTCGGTTCTACAATATAGTTGCCATTGACCTTTATGCCAATATGATTCAAAATCTTGAGGGCTTCTTCGATGTCTTTCACGCTGGACTTTTTCTCGTAGCGCTTAAGAACCGCATCATCTACCGATTCTAAACCGCAAATTGCCACTTCCACCCCTGCTTCTCTTGCCAGCTGCATCACTTGGGGGTACTTGAGCACCGTATCTACGCGCACATCGATAATGTACTTCATGCGGTTGAGCCCTTGGTCTATCATGGCTTTAAACAGCGCCTCTGTCTCTTTTACGCCGGCAAAGCTATTGGCATCGCAAAAGCGAATCACGTCGTACTGGGTCATGGTCTTTAGCTCATCGATAATCAGCTGATTGTTCTTTGGAAAGAATTTTCCATGGGTCGTTGGCCAAATTGAACAGAAGTTACACCGATGGGTGCATCCTTGGGATGTGCTGATATAGTGGATAGAGTAATTGGGCGGAATTGTGTACTTGTATTTTTCTGTGAGCTGGCGATTTGGAACGACTTCATCGAGCAGCATATGGCTTTTAATATAAGCATGTGTGAGTTTCGACATGGACTGGGTGTAGTGCAGGTTGGCACCCCTTGGAATTGCCAAGCCGTAAATGTGGTCTAATTGGGGACTCGAAAAGTTTTGCTTTAGCGCTGTGATTACCTCTCTAAAGCTCCACTTGCCTAGGCCAATAGATAGTACGTCCACGCCCACACCGACAAAGTCTTGTGGACACAAGGTCACATGAAGCCCACCGACGAGCACAAAAGTCTTAGGGCTCACTGCCTTAATCAGTGCCACCATTTGCTTAACGGTGTTAAACTGGGCCGTTAAACATGTGATGCCCACAAAATCAGGCTTAAAGGCCTCTAGGGTTGCAACCAACTGCCCATGGGCATCGTAATCGACTGTCGACTCAGATTCGCTCTTTTGGTCGAGGATCATCACATTTTCGTTGGGCACCGTGCCAGCTAATTCGTTTAAGGCCAGAGGGGGGCCGATTAAGACACGTCTTAAGATAGACTTTTTCGTCATGTCGTCAGCGTAATCTAGCATTTTCATTTTGTTGGGTATTAATGGATTAATCAACAATATATTCATTCATTATTCCTTCCCACATACTCAAAGACAAAGCCCGCCTGCATAAACTTGCTCACTTCCATTACAAAGCTTAAAATGATGTCGCCATCTTCAAAGGTTCGCTGTGCCATTAGATGGTCGATGGAGATGAGGGCTGCAGGTGGTCCTACGTAGCCGCAGTCCTTCATAATGTGAAAATGCAGATCTTTGGCAATGCCAATTTCTTCGCATTCCTCAGCTACTAAATCGCGCACGGCCTTAGAAGGCATATTCACAGAAAATGCTGCCAGTTTCTCTAAGGGGATGCTTTGCTTTTCTAGCATGCGATTTAAGGCGTTGAAGAAAATGGATTTCCCATTGGCCTCCATTGCGGTTTCCGCGAGTACATTGATATATAGCTGCTTCATGTGATGTGCCCCATTTTGGAAAACATTTAGCGGGCTAGTGGGATAGTAATTGTACTTGTTGCCCATGGCCGATTGCTTTTCGTGGCCTGCAGATTCAATGTATGTATGGGTGAGATACAGCCCTTCTTCTCTTTTTTGGGTGGCATCTTTGGCCTGTAAAATCCAAGCCCCTGCGCCATCGCACAGATACCATCTCAAGAAGATATCTTCCTTATCTAGAATTTCTTGATTGTAGTATTCGGGCAAAAAGCAGGGACTAATCACATTCGAAGAAAGCACGAGGGCCGTTTTGAACTCGCCGGATTTTAAGAAGTTATGTGCAATTTTTATGGCCTTATAGGCCGATGTACAGTTGGCATGCACCTGAATTTCTGCCGAAAGTCCAATGCCCAGTGCATCTTGGATTTGCGCCGAAATCGGTGGCAATTGGTGGGAGTATCCGCCCCCATACACGATTAAATCGATGGCTTCCTTGGGTATATTCGCCTTCTCAATTGCCCTTTGTGCCGATGCAATAGACAAAGACAGATTGTCTTCTTCGACGGTTTTAGTCGCTGCGTTATAGGCATAATGGCAGTAGTCGATGCCCAACATCTCTTTCATTACGGGCTGTATTCTGCTCACCCACTGCTTCACTTTTGGGTTTGCGCGTTCGAAGGTGCCAAGGTAACCATTGATATCCTCGAACTTAACCTTGTGTTTGGGCAAGGCGGTTGCACTGCCTATTAACTTTACATGTGCCATCTCGATCTCCTTAAGTGAAGTAATGCATCACGTCATCTTTTGAAAAGTCTGCATCTTGCACGGCTCTTCTCACCACTTGTACCGCATAGGCATCGAGGTCTTTTTTGTCGACCACCTTGTGAAAGAGCCCCATGTGCACCGCTTCTTGTGCATTCACAATTTTTCCCGACAAGACCAAGTAAAGTGCATTGGATCTGCCCAGCTCACGAGTGGCCTGCAAGGTGCCCGTTACCCCTGGCAAAATGCCAAATGTGGATTCTGGGTACCCCATCAGACACTCGTTAGAACAGATGCGCACATTGCCACTCATGGCAAATTCTAAGCCCGAACCTAGGCAGAGGCCCTTAGCCGCCACCACCACCGGTACCTTTAGCGACTGAAGCCTTATAAACACCTCTTTTGTACTTGTAAACCAATTGGGAAATGCCTCAAAGATGCCATGGTCATCGATTTTTGCCTTGCTGATGGTGTTGTTAGAAAGCTCCTCTACATCGGCACCACAGCTAAAGTGTCTGCCTTCACTTCTAATAATCATGCCCTTTAGCGGATGCTTGTATACCGTGTCTATAAAGAGCGTATTAAAGTCTTGTAGAAATTTCATGGTCATGCGATTGCCCTGGGGTGCATCGAGGGTGATAATCCCAATGCCACCGGCAATTTCAAAGCTTAAACTGTCATTTTTAAGGATTCGCATAAATACCTTCTCGTTCCTTTTTCAGAACTAGTTTGCAAAAATAATCTGTCTCAATCCGTGCCAACAAGTGATAGTTTTCAGTGATGTCGTATTGGTCGTAGATACTGAAACATGTGACAATTTGAGCAATCACATGCCTTGGAATTTCCGAGAACACCGAGATAAATGCATCTAAATCTGAAGGGCTTTCTAGGATCTTTGTCAAAAGACCGTGCTGCTCGAGCAAGGCACTATTAATGGAGGTGCTGCCAGTGGAGGTGCTGCTCGCCTTAAAAGAAGCCTTTTGTCGCCTGAGCATGGTCGGCATCTCGAAGATGCTAGCGTCTAGTGCATATTGGGTCCCTTTAACCGCTACGCAAAAGTCGCAGTGCGATGCCCATTCCAATGTGCCTCGGTCGACATGCTCTGGAAGCATGGCAATGGTTAAAATCCCCCTTGCACTTAGAGACGTTATAAACGCCAACACCTGGGCTTGGCTATGTAGCTCCATTGGGCGCTCTTGGTGCTCCTTTTGGAGCGCTTGATGTTTCTGAGTATGTATATCGATAATGGCAATGTCTACTTGATCCGTTATTCGATCTAAACAGTCTAGGCTGTTTAGATGCACCACGCGATGTTTAAGCATCATAACTCCTCACGATGAAGCATTTATCAGCGACAATACTTCTGTTGGTATGCTATTGGGAAGGCGCGCCTGCGAAACGAGCAGCATCTTCACCACACTCTTGCTTACTAACATGTCTTTTTCAGGTGTGCACGCTTTTTTGTAGATGTTTTGCTTGGCGATGATAAAATCCCCTTCGTGGGTCCAGTGCGAGACTACATATGCCATATCGTGGAGCTTGAGCTCCTTTGCATAGCGAATGGAGATTTGAACCACCACGGGAAATAGCGTAGACACCTGGGTGCCCTTTAGATGCTCCTGGCAAAAGAACAGCCACCTTGCCTCTTCGAG
>CALFXQ010000446.1 GCA_937958285.1 uncultured Fusibacter sp.
GTCTATAAGAGGTGTTCTTGGCTTTGTACCACAAGAAATAGCACTGTACGAGACGCTATCAGGTCTCGATAATTTAAGATTTTGGGGAAAGGCATACGGCATCTCTGGAACGCTACTCAAGACACGCATAGACTTTGTCAGCGAGCTTATCGCCCTCGATGAGCGACTGTCCATGCCTGTTTCAACGTATTCTGGAGGCATGAAGAGACGCTTAAACTTGGGTGTGGCATTACTGCATAGCCCGCAAATGCTTATTCTAGATGAGCCAACCGTCGGAGTTGACCCTCAATCTCGCAAGCATATTTTAGAGCGTGTTAAAACCCTCAACAGCCATGGCGTAACTGTTCTTTATACATCGCACTATATGGATGAAGTCTCATTTCTATGCGACAGAATTATCGTGATGGATAAAGGTCAAATAATTGCGCAAGGCACTGAAGCAGAACTGCTGAGACACGCAAGCTTACCTGCTTATACCCAAAGTTTAGAAGATGTATTCTTTCACTTAACGGGCAATGCCTTAAGAGATTAACAGTAGATAAGCTTGGAGGAATGATGAACTTGTTTAAAGATGGCTATAAGATTTTAGTTAATGGGTGTAAAGATGCCATAAAAACGGTAAAGCGCACACGCGTGATGCTGGTGCTGTTTCTGCTACCCGTTCTCTTATCAACGATTTTTGGGATGTCGATTACAACGGCCTTTGAGAAAGATTACACCTTGAAAAACATTAAGGCAGCGATAATCTTTGATTTTGAGCCTCAAAAGCCTTCTGAATATCTCGATCGTATCGACGGTCAAGCACTTATAAGTGAAGGCGCCATGTTGGCCTTTGACGATATTGAAGCCATGGATTTTAAGCGCTTAATTATAAGCGACTTCAACGAGACTGAAGCAGTTAAGTCCTTTGAATCAGTTCAGGAGCTTTCAAAACAAGAAGCCTTTAAGCTTCTAAGAAAGGACAAGCTCGATATACTCTTTGTCATGGATGAGCAATTTTATAGCAACTATATTATCAACACAGCCACACCGCTAAAATTGCCAGCTGAAATGAAAATTGTGACAAGTGATGATAACTATCTAAATCAGCAAATCTCGCAGACCGTAATGGCAGGTTTTGCCGCACAAATGGAACGCACATGGGATGTAGATAATCTTACGTTGGAGCAGGTCGTCGCCGTAGGTGTTCCATTTAACCGCACAAGCTTTTTGCAAGCCATTAAAAGCCTCTTCGACACAGATCTAGGGCCTCGCGCGGTCACTTATAAACTAGAGTTAATCTCAAACCAACGCAATCTTACCGCAAAAGAGTATTACCCTGTGGCTATGATTGCACTTTTTTGGTTGTTCGCCCTTATTTACATTGCCAGAAGACCATTTAAAGATGTGCAGAATGCACTTCAATTGCCGAACCCATCTGATGAAGTAAAAAAATATACTAGTGCCACGTTTTGGATGACATTGTGGGTAGAATTTTTTGTGGTGTGTACACTTCAAACCTTTGTGATTTTAATGTGGTCAACGATTGCTATGAGCAGTAACTGGATATTCAATGTGGAATTGATACAGATTTTGAGCCTTGGCTTATGCACACTATCGAGTATTGGTGTGGCCCTTTCTGCTTATGCGAATCAAAAGAAAAGCGTTCAACATTTGAATATACTCGAGTCAATGGGTATCTTTGTGATGGCATTTGCAGGCGGCAGTTTTGTACCCCTCAACTTTTTGCCAAATATCTTTAAACTTGCCAGTAAGTTAACACCCAACGGCTTGATCTTAAATGCGTTGGTTTTGCAAACCCAAGGCTATCACATGTGGTATATGAGATGGGATCTGTGGATGCTCATTGGTATGGCCTGCGCGGCGATTGTCTTTACAATTTTTTCTGTACGCGCGACGCGTCGACAAATATTTAGCTAAAGAAGGGTTTTTCCCTTCTTTTTTTGTTCGTTCATGACGATATAACTAAGAGATTTAAATGATCGGGGGCGAAAAAGATGAAGATTTCTAAAGACATACAATTAGCCACTCAACAGTTATTGGCACAACTTAAGAAATCTGATAATACAGCAGAGAATGCCAATGTACTCGAGGGTAGCAAAAAACCAAATCCAGAAAACATTGCCCAAGGGGCATTGAATGATCGTGGATTTTCACAGAGTACGCAGCAAGCACTTGCTCTTGTAAAAGCCTCTGGATACCCCACCGATTCAAAGACAGTTAAAGCAGTTTCAGAATTTATGGATAAAACTGCGGGCACAACCGAAGAGAAATTGGAAGCGCTGAGCGTAGCGCTAAACAAAGAAATCCCCTTAAGTGCACTTGCCTTAAATGCCTTGAGAATCTCTCGAACAGGCTCACTAGCGGATTATTTGAGGCCCAATTCGCCAGCCCCCAAAGTTCAAGTGAACCGGCAACAGGCAGCAGTAGTCAAGGCACACGAGTCCAGGGCCAACGAGGTTTCGAATGCACCTATTTCTGAGGCGATTGACGCTTCATTAGCGCTCTCTAAAGAACAGCAGATGCAACAACTGCTAGAACAAGTCGATGCACTACTCAATGGAATTTTTGAGGACTTATCCACCGAATACGGGGATAAGCCTGTGATAACTGTGGACAAGTCGGGGATATTTCTCGATTCCACAGGGATAAGTGGCCATGAGGCTGTGGATAAAGACAATCAGCACACACCAAATATATTTGAAAACACTCAACTCCAAACGAATCTCCACAATGGTGTCGATCAGGGAAGCAATTTCGCTAAAGGGACACTGAGTGCCGAAAAAAAACATAGACATTCTGATGAGCAAGAAGTGGTCTTAGACGATTTTGACGCACATCACAGTGAAATACTAGAGGCCAACCCTGAGGAGGGGATTCTCGAGCAGCAGGTGGACCAGTTTTCGTTTGAAACCATTGAGGCGTTACAGGGGATATTGGAACAGATCGCACATGAAAATGCGGGTGCTGTGGCGCTGTCGAGTCATGGCCGCATGGTGATTGAGCAGACCATCACCCCACACTTACTTGCAGTTAAGCATCAGTTTCAGGGGACGATTAAGCAGATTTCATCTCAACTCGAAAGAATCTTTTCGGATCAACCAAACCAAGTAGGACTCAATAAATTGGGGTATCAGACTGAGCGAATCTCGTCGGAAGATAAATTGAAGCAGCTCGACAGATTGGTGGATCAGCTGGATCAGGTTGTGATGAAATCAGAAGCAAGCCTGTATATGTCGATGAAAAGTGAAAAGCGATTGATTACAATATCTACAGAAATTGATCAAATCAAGCAATTGCTGATGCGCGGACAGTTAGAAAAGGCTCAGAGTGAAGTTAAATCAGTGGTAGAAAACCTTAAAAATCTCACCTTGGAACCCACTTTAAAGAAAGTTTTAGGGTTACCTAGTTATCCCAATGATGCAAACATAGAAGATACAATGTTGCGTTATCAAGAAGGGGTCAATCACTTTGCAGCGGGTGAAAAGTCGAGTACTGGCATTTTGCAGTGGATACGTCGACTAGGGCTAAATTTTGAACCGGAATTGTATCAAAAGGCCTTTGGAGAACGCATGGGCAAGCTACCCGAGTCCATTAATAGCAACTTCGACCAGATGCCAACGAGCTTAAAAGAGAAATTGCTAAAACTGGCTGGAATGCCGGGAGCATTGGAAAATTCAACATCTGAGAGTAATGTCAAAGAGGCAATTCAGCACTTAACAGGGCAACAGTTAAACAACAAGATTGGCGATAAGCCTCTCTTACAGCAGCTTAACTTTGCAATTCCAGTTTCTGTTCAAGGACACGTGGAAGAAATGAAGGTTTGGATTCAAACACCACAAGCGCATCTCAAAGCGGATTGGAAGAACTTTGACATGTTTTTTATGCTAAAGACCCAGAGTATAGGCGATATTGGCATTAAGGTGAGGTCTGTTGATCTAAAGTTGGCAGTCGAAGTAATCAACGACCATGTAGAAAAAGAAGCGCTGTTTATGCCGCTGGTAAAAACGTTAATGGAAGAAATTGGCGACTTTGGATTTACTGCTACGCGTGTGAGTTTTAGCGGTTGGCATCAGAAAAAACCGGATGTTGCGAGTTTTGAAGAGATAGGTAAGGACAATCAAACAGAGTCAACGTTAAGTGAAACGGTGGAAGAGAAAGGACATTTAGAAAGGGGGTTCGATGTAAAGATATGAGCCGCCAACATTTAGATTTAGAACGCTTTAGCCCTAGAGGTATGTTTGCGCAGATAAGCGAGAGATTGCCAGAACGGGCAAGTGAAATTGAACAATCCGGTGTAGATGATGCCTTGTTGTCGACCTTAGTCACTACAGATTTACGCGAGAATTTGCCACCTCAGCTTTTAGCAGTTGTGGCAGGTGTACTAAAACTCGTAGAGGGAATGGATCTAGAATTAATTCAACAGGAGGGCAACGGTGAAAGTCAGTCAAGTCAAAGGAAGTAAAACGTCCCCCACAAAGGGACCCGAAAAAGCCCAACCTGCTTTTGGATCGACCTTTTCGGATTTGCTCTCAGATCAAAGAGAACGTCGAGATAGAGAACAACTTGAGCAAATGATGCAAGATATCAGGCGACAGGGAGATCTGTTAGCAGATGCTAAGCACATTGAAATCTTAGTACAATACAAGAACATGGTTAAGAGCTTTGTTTCAGAAGCAGTCGAATATGCTTTCGCCATAGAAGAACGGCGTGGTCTCTCGAGAATGGGGAGATCTAAGGTTTTAAAAGTTGTCGCTCAGATTGACGATCAACTCATTGCAATTACAGATAATTTTTTGGCACAAGAGCGCTCGCGCATCAAATTGCTCAGCAAAATTGGCGAACTTCAAGGCTTATTGATGAATTTATATGTGTAGCTAAGAGAACCCCTGATTAATAAGGGGTTCTTTTTGGTATCTATATACATGTGAAAGGTGGTACGCTATGTCGTGGATGAGAAAACTTGAAGACGCGTGGCTCATTCGTAGAGTCGATACTGGCCAAGCCGTACATGTTTGTGACGCACTTATTGATGCTGTTACAACCGCTAGAATCGAGTCTTTTGAAAATCTAGAACTTGAGCGTGATGAAAGCGATGCTGAAGATCAATTGCAGTGCGCAAAATGCCTTAAGGGCTTAATCAATATTTACAACAGTCATTACGACTTCGCAAAAGAACTACTCGACGAAGCATTGAAGCACTTACACGATGGGCACTTGCCTCAGTGGTTGGCGAGGTGCCTGAATGCACAGGGCTACCTCAATGCGGTGCAAGGAAAACCAGGTGAAGCACTTCTATATTTTCGCGAAGGCTTAGAATGGTCTAAGGTGATTAAGGATTACGATTTATGCGTTTTTATATTTTTTAATATTGCAGAGCTTTATCGCGAAGTATTAGAGCGCTACGACGAGGCAAAGTACTATTATGAAGAGGCATTAAATTATGCGAATAAGGCCAATGGACATGTGTTGATTGGCAGTATTTACTCTAATCTGAGTACGATGTGGCAATTTTTAGGAAATCATGATCTTGCGCTCTCCTTTTCGCAAATGGCCATAGAAGTTGCCAAGCAAAATGACGATGCCCTTGCCCTGGGTATTTGCTATGAGAATCTAGCGGAGTTTTATAGAGAAGGGGGAGACTTAGACAAGGCTTGGTCTTATGCCTCCCTTAGTGAAATTGTGCGAAGCGAAATAGATGATCGCTATGCGAATGCATCCACTTGGGTTCAAAAGGCTAAGCTTTCGCTGGCTAGAAACGACTTTGATGAAGCGATTATGTGGGGTCGAAAGTCCCTTAAAAGTGCTGCCCTACTCCGATCCAATGCAGCAATAACAAGCGCTTTATTTGTTCTTGCTAGAAGTTATGAACATTTGGGCAATTTGAGGTTTGCCATGTTGTATTACAAGGCTTACTCCAAAAAAACCGCCGAAAAATTCAGCACTCATTTAGCTGCCCAAATGAGTATCGTAACATCGGAAGCGCGCTTTACTGAGTTGAAAAAAGATGCAGAAATTTATCGACTGCGAAATGTCGAGTTAAAAGAGAAATCAGAGGCCATTGAGCGCGCTGTTCACGAACTGCAGCAGGCCCTTGAATCGCTAAAATCCACTCAAGATCAGTTGCTTCATGCCGAAAAGATGGCAGCTCTTGGAAAACTTGTGGCGGGGGTTGCCCACGAGATCAATACACCTCTAGGCATCAGCATTACCTTGACGTCTTTTTTAGACGAAAAAATGAAGGCGATAACAGATGTGACAAGTGCCCAAGCCGTAGATGTGATGCAAATTAGAGAGCACATACAAGATTCTCAAGAGGCAATCATTACAATGGATAAAAGTCTTTCTAGAGCGGCAGATATCGTTAGGAGTTTTAAGAACCTTGCACTGCACTCAGAGCTACTAGAAATTCAAACCATCGTGTTTTCCGAATGGTTAGATATTTTTTTAAAGCACTTCACCTTAGAACACAAGCACGATTTACACACCTTGGTGTTAGAGTCCGAGCTTATTGTGATGGAAGCCTATACAAATGCAATTAAAGCCATAATCACCGAGCTTTTGCTCAATGTATTTCACCATGCGTACAAAAAAACCGATGTTGGCCAGATTATGATAAAAGCATATCAAAAGCAAGGTTACTTTACGCTTATTTGCAGGGATTATGGCGTAGGCATCGATCACCTAGAAGTGGAAACGCTCTTTGATCCCTTTGTCACATCAAAGCGCGTAGAAGGTCATATGGGATTGGGCTTACATGGGGTTTTCAATATTGTAAAACAGATATTAAAAGGCGAAATTTACTTATCTGCACCAGAAGGCGGCGGATTTAAAGTAGAAATCAAGTTCCCTTTAAGGTATGCGTCCATAAAAAATCAATGATCGTGGTATGGTTTTATTTATCTGTCATATCGATTTATTTTTATTGAATATATGATTGACAAGAAGTGTGACCCGCAGTATAGTAGAGAAAATCATAAATGCGTTGAAGAGAAGAGTACTCTAATGACATGTTTTCAGAGAGCCGGCGAGGGTGAGAATCCGGCAACAATAATTAGACGAAGAACAACTCCGAGCGGCTGACCGAATTAACGGCATTATTTTCGCTGTTATGTAGACTCAGACGGGCCCAGACCGTTATATCTGGCAGGTATCGTCATGCACCGTACCTATGAGTGGGCAACAATGAGAGTGGCACCGCGGAAGTCGACCTTTCGTCTCTTTTACAGGAGATGGAAGGTTTTTTTGTCGTTCTTGGCCAGGAACGCAAAAGGGCTCAGCTCGCTCATCAGCAAAGGACATGACCTCATGAACTTTGACGATGAAAAGGAGTATTTTATGAAAAGCCAATCGACAGCAGTTAGCAAAAAAGCAAGGGAATTACAAGTAAAAGGGTATGTGAGTAAGTTGTCTTTGATGGAAACCGAAATGGGCATTAAGCTTATAAAAGATCACTTTGAGAGTGCCTTGGCACATGCTTTAGATCTGGTGAGGGTTTCCGCGCCCATGATGGTCTTTAAAGACACTGGACTCAACGACGATCTTAACGGTACAGAAAGACCCGTTGGATTCGAGCTAGGTGGAAAGACGGTCGAAGTGGTACATTCATTGGCGAAGTGGAAACGTCAAGCGCTGGCGAGATACAAAATGCCAATGGGCAAAGGACTTTACACAGACATGAATGCCATTCGCAGAGATGAGCAACTCGATGCGCTTCACTCGCTCTATGTGGATCAATGGGACTGGGAAAAGGTCATCGATGCTAAAGAGAGAACTGTTGAAATGCTTATGGAAACGGTTCGTGCAATCTATCAAGCCATACGGGTAACACGTGTAGCACTTCATTCGACCTTTCCAGGGCTGTCTATCCAACTACCAGAAGACATATTCTTTATCGATAGCCAAGAGCTAGAAGATCTCTATCCCGATATGACAGCAAAAGAGAGAGAGTATGCCATTTGTCGCAAGTTAGGTGCAGTCTTTATTATGAGGATAGGTGCGCCACTGGACTCGGGTTTACCTCACGATGGCCGTGCCCCCGACTACGACGATTGGCAGCTCAATGGAGATATTGTCCTTTGGCATCAACCCCTGAAATGTGCACTAGAACTTTCTAGTATGGGCATAAGAGTAGATGCCCATGCTCTCAAATCTCAGTTATTGGCATCCGGTCAAACCCATAGACAAAGCCTACCCTTTCATAAGGCACTGATAGAAGGGGATCTGCCTCAGACAATGGGCGGTGGTATTGGTCAATCACGTCTGTGCATGTTTCTTTTAGAAAAAGTGCACATCGGCGAAGTGCAAGTAAGCGTATGGGACGAAACGACATTAGAGATGTGCGAAGCGAGCGGCATTCAATTGCTATAAAAAAAATGGGCTTTCTCTAGTCGCGCAACTTACTAGAGAGAGCCCATTTCTAATTTTTAGACCAGTGAGAAGGTGATAAGAGAACGAGGATGGTGTAGAGTTCAAGGCGACCAAAGAGCATCAACATGGACATTAAGAGCTTGGCCCAGGGAGAGAAGAATGCATAATTCCGTATTGGGCCAACGGCTTCAAAACCAGGTCCCACATTACCTAAAGTGGCAGCAGCGGCACTGGCTGCACTCATAAAGCTGATATCTTCAAAGGTCAGAAGCAAGGTAGCGACTAAAAAAATGACGATGTAGAGAAAGAAGAAGCCAGAGACGCCTGCAATCACATCGGGCTGGACGATTTTACCATTGAACTGAATGGGAATAACAGCTCTTGGATGAAGTAGCTTTTGAATTTCTCGTTTGACCAGTTTAAATAGCATAATAATGCGTACTACTTTAATCGCACCGCCAGTAGAACCGGCACTGCCCCCGACGAACAAGAGAAAGAAAAGCAGTGTCTTACTAAAACTTGGCCATAAGTCGAAGTCAACCGTTGCGTAACCCGTAGTTGTGATAATGGAACCGACTTGAAAGAAGCTGTGCATTAGCGCTTCTAAGATATTCGTATAGTAGCCTCTGAGATTAAAGGCGATTAGAAGGCTAGATACGAAGATGATAGACATATACACTCTAAATTCGATATTCTTAAAAATATTGCTAAAGCGACCTTTATAAAGTTCATAGTAAAGGGAGAAGTTTACACCAGAAGCAATCATAAAAATGGTGATGACAACTACCAGATAAGGACTGTAATTAAAGGCGCCAATACTAGCATTGCGGGTGGAAAATCCACCGGTACCGACAGTGCCAAAAGTGTGGATGAGAGATTCATAAAGGCTCATACCGCCCAATAACAGCAAAATGACTTCTAGGGCTGTGATGCCCAAGTATGCAGTGTACAGAATCTTTGCTGTATCTTTCATTTTGGGCACTAACTTGTCGCTGATAGGGCCAGGGCTCTCTGCTTTAAAAAGCTGAAAGGCACCCACGCCCACAGAAGGCATAATGGCCAGTGCTAGCACGAGAATGCCCATGCCGCCAATCCAATGGGTAAAAGAACGCCAAAAGAGAAGTCCATGGGGTAGAATCTCAACGTTTGTGAGGATTGTGGCACCAGTAGTGGTTAGGCCAGAAACAGTTTCGAAGTAGGCGTCGACAAAACTGGGGATATATCCAGAAATTACAAAAGGCAGTGCGCCAAATGCTGAGGCCAATATCCATGCAAAGGCAACAACGGTCAAGGCATCTTTTACTTTGAGAGTTTTTTTAACCAGTGGAATATTGGTTAGAATAATACTCGTTACTAAAAGTGTAAAAGTCGTTGCGATAAATGCAAATAGGTCTGGTTCTTTGGTCACAGCGGCGATTATTAGGGGTGGTATCATTGCAAGTGCTTCGTATCTTAGTACTAGACCGATAATGCGAAGGATCATTCTTCTGTTCATTTAAATAGGTCCTTAAGAGGTTTTAGCAAATTAGAGTTTTCTTTTGGGTAAAAAAAAGCATTTAAGTGAGTGGTTAACTCAGAGAGTGCAAAAATTACCATACGATCGCCAGGATGAACGGCCATATCGCCATTTGGGATATAGACTTTTCCCTTTTTAACAATCGCGCCAATGACGATGCCCTCAGGAAAGGGTATGTTCTTAAGGGGTTGATTTACAATGGGTGTGTGTTCATTTGCAATAATTTCTATAACCTCAGCATCTCCACCGAGCAACTCGGAAAAGGAGTGCACTTGACCACCGCGTACGTTGCGCAGGATTCCTGCCGCTGTAACGTGTACGGGATTTACCGCCTCGTCGATATTCAGTCGATCGATAAGATTGAGGTAGTGAAACTTACTGAGCTTAGTAATGATTTTTCTAACGCCCTTTTGCTTGGAAATCAAAGATAAGAGTATATTTTCTTCATCAAATCCCGTTAAAAGCGCCACGGCATCTACATCTTGTAAATTCTCTTCTTCAAGTAACCGCGTATCGGTAGCGTCACCGTGAATCACCATTGCCTGTGGCAGCGATTGAGCCAGATATTTGCACCGCTCCTTGTTGCGCTCTACAATTTTTACTACGATGTGGTTATCGAGGAGCATTTGTGCCAAGTAATAGGCTGCGTTGCCACCACCGAGAATCATCATACTGCGCACTTCTTTATTGTCGATAGCCTGGCCGTGATTTCTGCAGAATAAATTGATCTCGGAATGCACGCCCAGCGCATAAACAATATCGTTTCCTTGCAATACAGTATTGCCATTGGGCACCGTTAAATGGCCCTGGTGTATAACCGCTACTAAAATCAGTTTGCGCGGCAGATTCAGATCCCTCAATGGTTTACCGACAAGTGAAGACTTAGGATTAAGCCGACTCTCCACAAGTGCGATTTTTCCCCGGGCAAAATCTTCGTGGTTAACAGCGACCTGCCTGTTTACTGTTTTGAGTATCTCTTTTGCGATCTCGAAGTCGGGATTTGCAAAGTAATTAATGTCTAGGTTTTCTCTTAAAAAGGCGATTTGTTTTGCGTATTCTGGTTTTCGGATGCGCGCGATTACTTTTCGCGCACCGGCTTTTTTTGCAAGACTAGCAAGCAGCATATTCGTCTCATCTTCACCCGTTACACAGATTAATACATCGGCAGTGTGAAGGTGCAATTCGCTTAGGGCATTAAAATCCAAGCCATTGGCCTTGACAGTGAGCAAATCTATAGACGCATGTGCTCTAGCAAGCGCCTGTTCATCGATATCGACTAGGGCGACGTTGTTTTCTTTAAGAGAGAACAGCTCTGATAAGTGATAACCCAATTTTCCAGCGCCAATTATAATGATATACATGATGTTAACCTCATCGCGATAGATTTGTTTAAATACTCATCGTAAGTGTACATTAAAATTCACACTAGTAAAAGCAATAACGCATTTATTTTGTTTATGAAAGGGCTATATAAGTTCATCCCCCTAGAGCTTGCAAAAAAAGGAATCTTTATGGTATGCTAAAGGCGTTGCATTGTCTCAGTACCCAAAACGGGAGGCGAACATGAAAGAAAAAATGAAAGCAGCGCTCGATTATTTAAAACAATCTGGTGTGGACTACGCAGATATCCGCCTTGTGGATACGCTCAGAGAAGTGATTCAAACAGAAAACCAAAAGGTAAAAAGCATCGACAACAGCAGGTCGCGCGGCGTAGGTATCAGGGTGATTTACCAAGGATCGCTAGGATTTGCCAGCAGTAGTGACTCAGATGATCTTTTGGCTCTAGCAGACCGAGCCATGCGCATTGCAAAGGCGAGCTTAAAGGCTCAAAAGCAAAAGATCGTCCTCGCACCCAAAGAAGCCGTAGAAGATCATTATCAAACGCCGATTAAGATGGATCCATTTAAGGTGCCATTAGAACATAAAGTTGAGACCTTGCTCAGATGTGAACGCGCCATGGCCACGGCCTGTGAGTTGTCAAAGACAGCTGGCAGCATGACTTTCCAACTTCAAGATAAAATCTATTCAGATACTGAGGGCAGCTTTATTACCCAGAGTCTTTATGAGTCGGGGGCCGGTATTCAGGCTTATGCAACCTTTGAGGGAGATACACAAGTGCGCAGTTACCCCAATAGCTTCGATGGCAACCATGGCACTGGTGGCTTTGAGTTTGTAGAAGCTATGGATTTGCACGTTTATGCCCCTCAAATTGCGCTACAAGCCTATAATCTCGTAAGGGCAGAAAATTGTCCCTCTGGAGTCTTTGATCTTGTGATCGATTCAGATCAGATGCAGCTGCAAATCCACGAGAGCGTGGGCCATCCCGTAGAATTAGATCGCATTTATGGTTCGGAACTGGCTTTTGCAGGTGGGAGCTTTGTAACACCCGAAATGATTGATGGCGGGTATCGCTATGGCTCTGAACATGTGACCATTGTTGCAGATGCCACAATGGAGACAGGACTCGGCACATATGGCTACGACGACGATGGGGTAAAGGCCAACAGTGTCGTGATAATCGATAAGGGCATACTGAAAAATTCAATTTCTTCGCGAGATACTGCAATTAAAATGGGCAGAGCGTCTACGGCGACTAACCGCGCCGATGGCTGGAACAACCTACCGATTGTACGCATGAACAATATTAGCTTAATGCCAGGTGAATTTGAGCTGTTTGAACTTATTGAAGGCATTGTGGATGGCCTATATTTAAAGACCAATAAAAGCTGGAGCATCGACGATATGCGCGTGAATTTCCAATTTGCCACAGAAATCGCCTACGAGATTAAGGACGGCAAGTTGACGGGTAAAATTTACAAGAATCCTGTATATTCAGGTATTACACCGGAATTTTGGGCGAGTTGTGACGGTGTGGCCAACGATCGATACTTTAAAATTATGGGAACGCCAAATTGTGGCAAGGGGCAACCTATGCAAGTGGCGCACGTGGCGCATGGTGCTTCGCCAGCGCGCTTTAGACAGGTAAAGGTAGGTGCGTAATATGTTGAGTCGTGAACAAGCATATGCCCTCATGGATAAAATTGTAGCAACATCGCGCTTCGAAGTCGTGATATCGATGGATTACCTCGACTTAGGACTTACGCGCTTTGCAAACTCAGAGATTCACCAAAATATGGCCAGTTTAGACACTCAAGTCAGTATCACCCTATTCGATGGTGAGAAAATGGCGACATCTGTGACCAATGTGCTTTCTGAATCTGCTGTGCTAGCGGCGCTAAATGCCGCTGAGTTAAAATTGCCCCTACTACAACCCTCGGGTATGTTCTTTGAACCGCTAAAAAATATGGAAGCCATAGAAGTAGAAGACTACGACGATTCTTTTAATCAAACTTGGGGTATCGAGCAGCGCGCTGATGCCATTTCTGAAGAAATTGGCAAACTGCCTGAGGGATATATTGCCTCAGGGGCCTTTGAAGTCAAACACACGGCCTATGCCTGGGGCAATAGTCATGGCGTGAGACGGTTTGTAAATGGGTCACAGGCGCATCTTGAAGTGATGGTCACTTATCCAGACGGCGCATCGGGATTTGCAGATATCCTGGTGCCTTACGCCAAAGAATTAAGCGTAGCAGATGCCTTTCAGTTTGCCTACGATAAAGCTGTTGCAGGTTTAAATGCTGTTGCTATAGAGCCTGGCACTTATACGGTTGTGCTCGAACCACCAGCGGTTAGCGATTTAATGAGCTATTTAGGATATATCGGCGCAAACTCCAAGTTTCATATAGATGGGCTGAGTCCGTTTGTTGGACAATTGGGACAGATTGTGGCAAGTGATGCTTTCACGTTGGAGGACTGGAGTCAAGGCCCCGGCATGATCGGGTTGCCCTTTGATTCAGAGGGGTATCCGAGACAGCGCTTGAGCATTATCGAAAATGGTGTTTTTAAGGGCATTGCTTACGATACTGTGACAGCTACTAAGCAAGGCGTGAAAACCACTGGGCACAGTACGGGCTATCGAGGAGAAGGTGGTATCCCATTAAACCTAGTCATTAAAAGGGGAAATGAGTCGTTGGCCGACCTTGTAAAAGGCGTAAATCGCGGTTTACTCGTCAGTCGTTTTCACTATATGAACATTGTCGATCCAACAACAGGGATGTTGACTGCACTCACGCGAGATGGTCTATTTGTCATCGAAGACGGAAAGGTGACAAAAGCTGTAAAGAACCTCAGATTTACAGATGCCCTTCCTAGAATCTTAAAAGCCATTACTGGTATAGGAGACGAACGCAGTATTTTACCGAGTTTCTTTGGCAGCAATTGCGTCTCTAGTTTAAGGGTTGAGGGATTCACCTTTACGTGTGGAACTTCAATTGAAGGGTAGGAAAATTTACCAAACCCTTACAAATTATTAATCTCAAATTTTTATTCATCAGAGTGATCTCTGTTAAGCTAAGGGCGTGTGCTGGTGCACAGGCCCTTTGTTTTGCTAGGCAACACCTAGGGCATTACATAGCGAAAAGGAGAATGAAGATGGGTAAGACAAGCGTATGTCAGTCGAAGGAAAGAAAAGTGACAGGGCCTCAGATGAACCGCATTAAACGGACATTTGCAGTCTTGTTGATGTTTGTAATGACGGTTGGTGTTTGGCCAAGTTATGCAGCGCCCCTCAGTGAAGTACCATCTGGATTTGCCAAAAATGTGATTCTCATGATTCCCGATGGCATGAGTCATTCGGGTGTGACCTTGGCCAGATGGGTTTACAACGATGGTAAAGCTTTAAATATGGATGAAATTGCCTCTGGCTTGATGATGACGCATAACTCTGATACTGCAATTGCAGACTCAGCACCGGCGGGTACTGCTATGGCGACAGGTTATAAGACTCAAGATAAGTTAATCGGCGTTAAGCCACTCAAGGCCACCTTGCCAGGGAGCACGCCTGTGGTTGAAGGTGAGGGGATGGCACCAGTTGCGAGTATTCTCGAGGCGGCAAAACTCGCTGGAAAAAGCACAGGTATTGTAGCGACTAGCGAAATTCAACATGCGACACCTGCTGATTTTACAGCGCATGCAACCCACCGCAGCCTTTATACGACTATTGGCGAACAACAGGTGTACCAAAACATGGACGTTGTTCTCGGGGGCGGTGCAGATTTCTTGCTGCCAGATACTAAGGGTTCTGTCGATCCAAAGAGCAAACAGCGCATAGATGGCGAGAATATGCAAGAGGCCCTCAAGCAAATGGGTTATCAGTTCGTGACAAAGCGCGCCGACATGTTAAAGGTAAACTCGGGTAAGCTTTGGGGTGCTTTTACACCACAGGCTATGAGTCGCAATATTGCAAAGTCTGTAGAAGAACCTTCAATCGGAGAAATGACAGCCAAGTCCATTGAGCTTCTCTCTAAAAACAAAAAAGGATTCTTCTTGATGGTTGAAGGCTCACAAGTGGATTGGGCAGCACATGGCAATCAAACCATTGGCGTTATTTCAGAAATTAAGGCCTTTGACGATGCAGTAGGTATTGCTTTGGAATTTGCTAAGAAAAATAAAGATACTCTTGTAATAGTGGCATCAGATCACGGCAATGGCGGTATTTCTATTGGCGATGCATCGACTTCGGGCACATATCCAGAGCATCCCATGTCTTATTTTACAGAAGTGCTCAAAAGAGCAAAGCTTTCTGAGCAAGAGGCGGTTTTAAAAGTGAATGCCGAGCGCACAAACTTTGGTGAAGTTGTCGCATATTTGGGCATCTCAGATATGACTGCAGATGAAGAGAAGGCATTGGTTACTGCTAAAGGCACAGATGCCACGGGCAAAGCATTTGACAACACGTTAAAACTCGTGACGGCAATGGTCAACAAACGCGCAAAAATTGGTTGGACTACTGGTGGTCACACCGGTGAAGATGTGGTGCTTTACGTTTATACGAGCAATGGCGCAAATCGCCTGTCGGGCACAGTTCAAAATTCTGATATCGCAACATATGCAGCGAAAGCCTTGGGCCTCAGTTTAGAGGGAAGTACTAAATCGCTGTTTGTACCGCACACGGATTTAGAGAAAGCCGGCTTCAAAGTGACACTCGACACAACTAAGTCGGGTAGCGCGGTACTAAAACTCGAGAAACAAGGAAAGCAGTTCGAAGTACTTGAGAACAAGAATGGTTTTATTTACAACAATTATAT
>CALFXQ010000447.1 GCA_937958285.1 uncultured Fusibacter sp.
CCGCACCAGGCCCAAAGAAGGCCGCACCAGGCCCAAAGAAGGCCGCACCAGGCCCTAAAAAGGCCGATGACCGTGGTTCAAAGAGCCAGACCTCGCCTTTGGCACCGCGCTATCAGGCGGCGACAAGGCCAAAGAAAAGACAGTCAAAGCCAGTGGCTAAGCAAACTCACGCAGACAATCAAACGCGTTTGAATAAAGCAATATCAGAGACTGGCCACTGTTCCAGAAGAGAGGCAGATACATTGATAGAAGCAGGGCGCGTTAAGGTCAACGGCCGCCCTGCCACCATGGGTCAATATGTGGATCCAACAGACCGCATAGAAGTAGATCGGACGCAATTAAAGCGCACGGTAAAGCTCGTGTACTTGGCCCTCAATAAACCAGAGGGCATCGAATGTACCACCGATACAAGTGTTCCCGACAACATTGTGAGTTTCATGCGCTACCCACATCGCATCTACCCCGTTGGGCGCCTCGATAAAGCCTCGGATGGCTTGTTGCTCCTGACCAACGATGGCGATATCGTCAACAAAATTTTAAGAGCAGGCAATGCCCACGAAAAAGAGTATATTGTAACGGTAGACCGTCCAATCTCCCCCTTGTTTTTAGATCGCATGCGCAAAGGGGTTCCCATACTAGATACAGTCACAAAGCCATGCAAGGTTTACCAAGAGGGAGAGCGCGTTATTCGCATCGTGTTAACACAGGGGCTCAATCGACAAATAAGGCGTATGTGCGAGGCGCTAGGCTACCAAGTAAAAAAACTTACCCGCGTGCGCATTATGCACGTGCATCTTGGCGACTTAAAAGTGGGCAAGTGGCGACACCTCACCTCAAAAGAACTAGAAATCTTAATGGACACCATTAAGCATTCTACAAATGATCAAATAGCATCTGAGGATTAACCTTTAAGTAGGAGACAACTTATGAATTCACTTCTTCATGTGGGCCAACTACTCCATGGAACGAATACACTTTATCGCGTCGGCAAGCTACTTGGCTCAGGCAGTCAGGGCGAAGTCTACGAGGCAACTGCTAACGGGCAGGTCTATGCAATAAAGTGGTACTTTTCCCAAATGGCCACCAAAGAACAGCTTGCGGGGATACAGCGCCTAGTTAAAATTGGGCCTCCTAACAGCAGCTTTCTATGGCCCCTTGAACTCATTACCACTTCGAGTAAAAAGGGGTTTGGCTATGTCATGCCACTTAGACCCAAGCGCTTTGCCTCGATTGTCGACTTGATGAAACGCAAAGCAGACCCTTCGTTTTATGCCTTGACCCGTGCGGCGATGGAACTTATAGAGAGCTTCCGTATGCTTCATGCTAAACAGCTTTGCTACCGAGATATATCCTTTGGCAACTTGTTCTTCGACCCGCAAACCGGGGAAGTGCTTATTTGCGATAATGACAATATCGCCTTTGAGCAAGAAGTCAACACCACGGTTCTTGGTACCCCGCGCTTTATGGCGCCAGAAATTGTTCGGGGCGAGTCGCTGCCAGATGTTGATACAGATCGTTTTTCCATTGCGGTCTTGCTCTTTTACATGTTTATGATTCATCATCCTCTCGAGGGTAGACTTGAGGCGAGTATCAAGTGCTTTGATCTGCCAGCAATGCGCCAATTATATGGCCATAAGCCTTTATTTATATTCGACCCCATATCATCGGCAAATCGGCCCCTTCCAGGCCTTCACGACAACGCCCTTATATATTGGAACTTGTATCCAGACTATTTTAAGCAACTGTTCACCCAATGCTTTACCAAGGGCCTTAGACAAAGGCAGCATCGCCCCGACGAAGCACAGTGGCTAGAAGTGCTTCTAAAACTTCAGCAGAGCATCGTCAGTTGTACCTGCAGTGCAGAAAACTTCTACGACCACAATAAAACCTGCTGGTCGTGTCAAAAATCCATGCTTTTACCACTACACTTGCACTTAAATGGCTCATTGGTCGTGCTTAGAGAAGACACGCGTCTCTACCAACACCAGCTCCAAATGCATCTCCCAAATAAGTCAACCATCAGCTTATCAAAGACACATCGGGCAGCAAAAGTCACAAAACACCCCCATCACCCCGAAATCAGGGGACTTCAAAACTTAACCGAAGAATCCTGGCAAGTGACCACGCCAAAAGGGCACACCTTCGAAGTGCCCAAGGGCAGAAGCGTCACCCTCGAACCAGGTGCAAAGATCAATTTTGGCCAAGTGTCGGGCATTGTTCAAGGTGGATTTGCCCACGAACAATCACTTGGCTTAACTAAGGAGGCTACGCGATGAGACCAGGTGGCGAACTAGCAACACGACCTTTACACTTTATCTTTATTGCAGACTGTTCCACGTCCATGAGAAACAGCGGCAAGATGGATGCGCTCAACCAAGCAATACGCGAAGCCATTCCCCACATGAGACGCGTTGCAGAAGAAAATCCCAATGCCGAAGTGTTGGTGCGCGCCCTCAGATTCTCTAGTGGCGCCCAGTGGCACGTTGAAGCACCCACATTGGTCGACGACTTTGAGTGGACCGATTTAGAGTCATCTGGCGTAACAGATATGGGCAAGGCCTTTGAGGCCTTGGCAGATGTTATGGCCATGCCACCCATGTCGGAGCGCGCTTTACCACCAGTTTTGGTGCTGATTTCCGACGGCCAACCAACAGATGCCTATCAAGAGGGCCTTCAGCGTTTACTTGCACAGCCCTGGGGCGTCAAAGCCGTTAAATTGGCGATTGCCATTGGTAGAGCCGTCAATAAAAAGGTGCTACAAGCTTTTATTAACAACGATCAAATCGATGTGCTTCAGGCAGATAACGCGCAAGCGCTGGTCAACTACATTAAGTGGGCGTCTACGGCAGTTCTTAAAGCCGCTTCTTCGCCTGCATCTCAGTTTGCAGGGCACGAAGGCACAAATGTGATTCTTCCTCAGATTCCCGACGACTTTTGGGATGGCACTCAGGTCTCGGTGGAGGATGTATGGTAAAGCACCAAAAAAATCTGCCGAGACAATGCACGGTTGTTGGTGCTACCACCATTGGCGCCACGCATATTAAGCGCAATCAGCCCAATCAAGATGCCCTGTTAATCAAGGTGCTGCCAAACAAAATTGCTGGGGTTTCGGCAACAGAGCAGATGGCAAAGGCCTTTTGTCTTTCTGATGGACACGGTTCAAAGCGTTGTTTTCGTTCGCATATTGGTGCACAGTTTGCAGTGGAGTCGTTAGTAGAAGCATTTGAAGTGCATCTTGCTCCCCTTTGCGAAGCCCTCGATGCATTAGACCCTTCTGTGCTAAGAACTGGGATGTGTGGCGTTGGAAAGCCGCCACTAGAGGCACTGAGACCTTTGGCCGAAAGAGCACTTAAGGGATGGGTTCAGAAGGTGATGGCGCATTTAAAGGAGCATCCTTTTCAGCTAGAAGAGGTCGATGCACTAGACTATGCAGGAAAAAGAGCCCTAGGGGGCAATGCGCTTCTGGCTTATGGTGCAACTTTGCTCGGCGTGCTTATTGTGGGCAATCGCATGGTGGGCATTAATTTAGGTGATGGCGATTTAATTGTCTACACGAATAAGTCATCTGCGCATCACAAGTACGAGGATCACAACACGATTGGCGACCATACCTATTCGTTGTGTACAAGTGGTGCATTGGCGTACTGGTATTATATAGTGCGCGGACTCGAAGATGTAGATGCCATTTTCGCCGCCACTGATGGCTACAGAAATTCGTATCGCGATTTAAAGGGATTTGAGCAAGTAGGCACAGATATTGTGAAACTCAGTGCAAAAAAAGGCGTGTCTACAATTGAGGAAAATTGGGAATCGTGGCTTTCAGAGACGAGTCGCCTTGGCAGTGGCGATGATATCAGCGCTGCAATCGCCTTGTTCACCCATGCAAAAAAAGAAAAAAAGCGCCTTTGGCGCTAGAACAGACTTATGTTTAAGCGGGTTCATGACAATTCATGACCGTTTAAAACATGCTGAGGTCGTAGTTCTGGCTGAGGCGCTTTAATATTTCCATGCCTGCGATAGAGTTGCCCTTTTCGTCGAGGGCGGGACCGTAAGTGGCAATACCCATTTGACCAGGTACGAGGGTTAAAATGCCACCACCTACTCCGGATTTGGCAGGGAGTCCAACTTCAACAGCAAATCGGCCCGAGCCATCGTACATGCCGCACGTGGTCATAATGGCCTTGGCGATCCAAGCAGTTCGACGTGAAAAGAGTTGTTGATTGCCCGAGCGGCCATTGAGGGCGAGGGTAAGGCCAATATGGGCCAAGTTCTCACACGTCACATCGAGAGAACACATTTTGAAGTAAACATCTAAAATTAAATCAACATCGCTTGTAATGTTGCCTTTACCCTTTTGGAAATAGGCGAGAGATCTGTTGATATCGCCTGTTTCGAGCTCGGATTTAAAGACCTCTTGATTAAGGGTAATCTGTGTGTCTTGTGCGAGCCTTTGCGTGAAGCGATAGAGATTTTCGAAGGCTTGATCGCCATCGTGCTTCACTATCACCCCAACGGTGGCGATGGCACCGGCGTTAATTAAAGGGTTGAGGGGTTTGTGTGACTTTGTTTCGAGTTTAATAATGGAGTTAAAGGGATCGGCTGTTTGCTCCATGCCAATATGGTTAAACACTTCTGTTTCTCCATAGGCTTCGAGGGCATAAATCAGAGTCACAATTTTTGAAACGCTCTGAATGGTAAAGCGCTTTTGAGCCACTCCGGCAGCGTGTTTTTGGTTGTACTTATCGATAATGGCCACGGCGACATCGCCGGGGTCTGCTTTTTTTAGTTCTGGAATATAAGTGGCCACCTGACCTTCATTTGTCAGTGGGCGTACTAATTCGACGAGTTCTTTTAAATAGGATTCCATCAGTCACCTCGATTAGGAAAGCGTTTGTGCATACTTATTATATGAACTTAAGGGGGTATGTCAATAGATTTACACCAAGTATACGTGTATTTAGATTTAATAAAATAATTCTGAATATTTGTGTTTTTTTGTGTTTTTAAAAGAGGAAATCGATTGTCTGTAGCGAATTTAGAGTATATGCGGAGGCAAGAGCCCACCGCCCATGTTGTTTTAAGGAGGAAAATTATGAAATCGTATCCTGTAGACAAGATTAGGAACGTTGCCTTGTTGGGCCACGGTGGGTGCGGAAAGACGACCCTGATTGAATCGATTCTTTTCGCACTCGGAGAAACTAAGAGATTGGGCAGAGTAGAAGATGGCACAACCGTATCAGACTACGACAAAGAAGAAATCGCGCGCAAATTTTCGATTGGTGCGGCCGTCATTCCAGTAGAATACGACGACCACAAGTACAATTTAATCGATGCGCCAGGTTACTTCGACTTCCAAGGTGAAGTAAACTCTGCTTTAAGAGTCGCTGGTGGGGCAGTGATTGTATTAGATGCAGCATCGGGCATAGAAGTAGGAACAGAGAAGGCATGGCAAGCATGCGAGGCGCTTAATCTTCCGCGCATTATTTTCCTCAATAAAATGGAAAAGGACAATATCGAGTTTGCCAAACTCATCGACCAACTAAAAGAAAAGTTCGGCAAAAAGATAGCCCCTTTCGAAATACCAATGTACAAAGACGAACATCTCAACGGTTATATAAACGTTGTTGACCATAAAGCACGTTGCTTCTCTCCAAAGGGCGTAACGGACTGCGAAGTGCCATCTGAGTACGAAGATCAATTGGCACCTTTCTTCGACTTGCTTTCAGAGGCAGTAGCTGAAACAGACGAAGCTCTAATGGAAAAGTACTTCGAAGGAGAACCATTTACAGTTCAAGAGATTCACGATGGCTTGAGAAAAGGCGTTGTAAAGGGCGATATCGTCCCAGTTCTAGTGGGCTCTGCAGTGCAAGGTTTAGGCATTCGCGGTTTGCTCAATATGGCCTTCGAGTATCTGCCAACACCACAAGAAATCAACGATGGCGCTTATCACGGCGAACATCCAGATACAAAAGCAGAAGAAATTAGAACAGTAGACGACGGTCAACCCTTCTCTGCTGCTGTTTTTAAAACAATTGTCGACCCCTTTGTAGGAAAAATCTCGCTCTTCAAAGTGTATTCGGGCTCCATTCGCAAAGACATGGAAGTGCTCAACAGTTCAAAAGACGAAACAGAGCGCATTACTAATATTTTCCTATTGCGCGGCAAGAAGCAGGTAGAAGTCGATCATGTGGGTGCCGGAGATATCGGCGCTGTTGCGAAGCTTCAATATACAGAAACGGGCGATACCCTCTGCGACAAAACAAAACCTATTGTTTATCACCGCATAGAATATCCAGAGCCAAATCTTTACTTGGCCGTCGAGCCCAAAGATAAAAAAGACGAAGATAAAATTGGCACTTCACTTCAGCGTTTAATGGAAGAAGATCCTACTCTTCATGTATACCGCAACAAAGAGACGCATCAAATGTTGGTTGGCGGACTGGGCACCATGCATATACAGGTTACGACTGCTAAACTCAAAAACGTATTTGGCGTAGAAGTCGAACTCGTTCCTCAAAAAATTGCTTATCGCGAAACCATTAAGGGCAATGCAGATGTTCAGGGTAAACACAAGAAGCAATCTGGCGGCTCTGGGCAGTATGGCGATGTGCATATTCGCTTCAGTCCATCTAAACAAGAGTTCGAGTTCGAAGAAGATATTTTTGGTGGATCTGTTCCAAAACAATATATTCCTGCTGTTGAAAAAGGCCTAAGAGAATCCATCGTACGTGGCGTATTGGCAGGCTATCCAGTGGTCAATGTCAAAGCTGTGCTGTACGACGGTTCCTATCACGACGTCGACTCTAACGAGAACGCATTTAAAATGGCTGCGAGCATCGCCTTTAAAAAAGGTATGGAAGTCGCAAAACCTGTTCTTTTAGAGCCAGTTATGCACCTTGAAATCACAATTCCTGACGATTATATGGGCGATATTATGGGCGATATGAACAAACGCCGTGGCCGTATTCTCGGTATGGAGCAAGCAAGTGGTGGTTATCAAAAGGTAGTGGCAGAAGCGCCACAAGCGGAACTCTTCTCCTATGCCACAGACCTTCGTTCAATGACTCAGGCAAGAGGCAGTTTTGCAATGGCCTTCGATCGCTACGAAGAAGTACCTGCTCACTTGGCACAAAAAATTATCGACGAAGCAAAGCGCGATAAAGAAGATTAGCCAAGGCGAATTAAACCGACCTTATGTATTTAATCAGAGGCCCCTCATCGAGGGGCCTCTTTCACTTTAAAAGAGAACCCCGAATCCATTCGGGTTTTTATTTGTGGAAAATTCTGATATCGTATGAATAACTTATCGATTAAGGGAATCGCATAAGTAGACAGCAGAAAAATAGGGGGGATTCTTATGAAAAGAGCATTAGCACTTGTACTTGTTGTGATTGGCATTTCTAGTTTGTGTTTTGCAGCACCAGAAGATATGATTTATCGTCCGCGTGCGGTAGAACCTATACCAGTCGCATGTTCACAGAATTAGGAGGGCCATGAAATTGAAAAATCCAATACAAAAGTATTTGGCGTGGATCCTATCGGCTATTATGCTATTCGCTGGCTTTGGGACACCTCAAGTTGCCTTTGCAGATCAGAGCAAGAGCATGATTCAAGGCGAGTTCATTATCGCCCTAGAAAATGATGGCAATGGCGATATAAGCATTCGCAGTGTAGAGGGCAGTAACCACGATCAGGTTTTTAAAGCAAATGGCTTCAATATTAAAGGTGCACTTCACAATCCGTCGATTGCAAACAATAAAGGTATCAATATGCAGCAACAAAAGGCCGATGTGCTTCGTACAATGGGCTATGTATACCTTTTAGACTATAAAGGCAAATATACATCCTATAGTCAAGCTGAAGCGGCAATAAGAAAGACGCTTCAAGGGAAGGGCATAAAAATCAAGTACATTGAGCCCAACTATAGACTATATGCAACTGGCGATTATCGTGCCGCAATGCACACAAGCCAGCAATGGCATTACAATATGATAAAGGCGCCGGAAGCTTGGCAGGTGACTCAGGGATATAGCGCGGTCAAGATTGCAGTGTTAGATACGGGTATTGATCACAATCATCCGAGCTTGAAGAACTTTGTCAACACGAGCTTGGCAAAAAACTTCACATCAGAATCACTAACAGATACAATGGACCGCCAAGGTCATGGCACGCATGTTGCGGGAACAATAGCAAGTTATGGCGTTGTGTCTGGTGTTATGAAAAACGCTTCTCTCATACCTGTTAAGGTGTTGGGCGACGATGGTTCAGGCACATTGTACGGTATTGAACAAGGGATCTTGTACGCATCCGAAATGGGTGCGGATGTGATCAACATGTCGCTTGGTGGCGGCGGTTATGCACAAAGTATGGCGGATGCTTGCCGCGTGGCGCATCAAAGAGGCACTGTTGTGGTTGCTGCTACAGGCAATGATGGCGCTGGAACTGTTTCTTATCCGGGCGCTTATCCCTATGTTATTGGTGTAGGTTCAGTGACAGAGACCAAAGTGAGATCGAGCTTTTCTAACTATGGTACAGGCCTAGATATCATGGCACCTGGAAGCAATATTTACTCAACATCGCCGGGTGCACAATATAAGGTGCTTTCTGGTACGTCCATGGCAACGCCACATGTTGCTGGCGTGTGTGGCCTAATTCGTTCTGTAAACAAACAGTTAAGCGCACAACAAGTAGAAGAGATTATTAAGAGTACAGCACAACCTGCTGGGAGCTCAAATCAATATGGAAGCGGCATTGTAAATGCTTATCAAGCGGTGCTAAAAGCGCGTGGTGATGATTTACCCGTCGATAAAAAGACAACAGTTACTGCAAGTGTAGATAAAAATACCCTGTATGTTGGCGAACGCGTTACGGCGACGGCGACAGTAAAAGACTCATACGGTGCGGTTTTACCGGGGGCGACGGTAAGCTGGCAATTGACAAAGCCCAATGGCACCAGCCAGCAAGTAAATGCCGTAACTGGTGCAAATGGCACTGCCACCTATACCTATACAGCCACGACTCAAGACACAATCGGTCTGTATCAGCTAAAAGCAGATGTCACTTTATCTGGATATCAGAGCAGCACAGCATCTACACAATTTGAGATTGCTAAAGAGGCGAGCGAAGTTACCGTAACGGGTTACAGCTTTGCCGAACGCACGCGTTGGATCTCGAGTTACTATGGCTATCGCCTGTACAATACATCGGCCAAGATTTACATTCATCTATCCGATGGTACTAAATATCTGCACGGAAAAGAAACAGCATCATCTTGGAGTGCTTATCCATCAATCAGAAAAACGATTAGCGGTGAGGCTGTTGCCAACTCTACTGGCGAATATATCAGCTATAGTCTCTCAATAAATATTGCACCGAGATAGATCGATTAGAGTGATTGCATAAAAAAAGCTGAACGATTCGTAGCGACTACGATTGTTCAGCTTCTTTTTTTATGCATCGCGGGTAAACTGTATATGGTAAAGATCTTTGAGTACCGTTTGATAATGGTCGATCAGGTGGTTGAGATTTTGGGCCTTTAAAAGCCCAAAGGCCTTGTCGAAATAACTGTTGTCGGCGCAGTCTAGGTGATGAGCGGCGATACCGCAGCGATAATAGAGTAGGTAAAGTCCGTACAAGAGATCGTGCTCTAAGCAGAATGCGATACCCTCTGAAGCGGTTTGATAAGCCTGCTGGTGTTGGTCGCTAAGGTGGTAGTTATAGGCGAGGTTGATAAGTGTCTTTATGTACAAGCTTTTCTCTGAATGACTGAGATGTTTGTGTGCTTGACTTTTCTTTCTCAAAAACTCTAAAATCGCCGTGCTATCTTCTAATCGATGAATTTCTGCACATAAAACACCATAAAAGAGCAAGACCTTTTCTTCAAAATTGGATATCTGTTGTATATCGAGCTGAGTCAGCGACAATTTTGAGTTGCTTTCTGTTAAGAGCTCCCAAAGCAATTGACTCGAGACCTCTTTGTCGTTGTGCTCTTGACTAAAACCGAGTTTCAGTGCTTTTAGAAAGCGGGAGAAGAGCTTAGATTCTCTTGGGTTGAGCTGCGAGCTTTGACTGGGCGTTTCGCTGTGGAATTGTTCGATCAGCGATTCTAATGCCACCGTATCGCTTTTTAATAAGATGTGATCGAGTTTTTCGTAATAGCACATCAGGCGATTGGATATCTTACATTGATCTAAAATGTGAATAAGGTTGACTTTGTATAAATCTGAGAGCACCTCTAAGGATTCGAATTTTGGTATTACGCTGCCGTTTTCTATGCGACGAAGCGTATCTGAGTTCATTCCCGTGCGCGTGCTCACGTCGAGCTGTGACAAGCCACAGCGCTTTCTAAGCGCTTTTAATCTCAGGCCAAAGGCTACACAATCATAGTTGACGAACAAATCACACCTCCTGTATTCTTCTACCAGTATTTTACCATAAGATATGAGACGTTGCGACTCTCCTTTGCACTTGATACAATAGGATTAGATAAACCCTAGAAAGGAAGCGAATATGGCAAAAAAGAAAAGTCGATTTGTGTGTCAGCAATGTGGTGCAATTGCCTCGAACTGGATGGGGAAATGCCCAGAGTGCGGTTCGTGGGACAGCTATGTAGAAGAAGTAGAAGAAAAGAAGCACGGTGTGGTGCTAAAGAAGCAGGTACCTATATTATTAAAAGATGTGGTGTTTGATGAAGCCATTAGAACGCCTTCTGGATTAGAAGAATTAGATCTTGTGCTAGGTGGGGGCATCGTGCGTGGTTCCCTTATTCTTGTGGGTGGGGATCCGGGGATAGGAAAATCCACACTGCTTTTGCAAGTGGCCCACAATGTTGCAAAGACTCAAAAGGTATTGTATGTTTCTGGCGAGGAAAGCCTTTCTCAAATCAAACTTCGCGCCGAACGCGTTACCGATGCTCATGGACAAATGTATCTGCTGGCAGAAAACGAGATAGGACAGGTACTGAGTTCGCTAGATACCGTTTTGCCAGATATGTTGATCATCGACTCCATTCAGACAATGTACGATGAAGGTATTACATCTGCCCCTGGAAGCGTGAGTCAAGTCAGAGAAATTACACATAAATTGATGTTGATTGCAAAGCAGCGCCAAATTGTGGTGTTTATTATCGGCCATGTAACCAAATCTGGTGCGATTGCAGGGCCGAAAGTATTGGAGCACATGGTCGATACGGTTTTGTATTTTGAGGGCGATAAAGGGAGTGTGTATCGCATGCTGCGGGCTGTTAAGAATAGATTTGGTTCCACCAACGAGATGGGCATATTCGAGATGCTTGAAGGTGGCTTATCGGGCATTCAAAATCCTTCAAAACTATTTATCGACAATAAACCCAAAGGCGCCTGTGGGTCGGTGGTCACTGCAAGCCTCGAAGGCACGCGTCCCATACTCCTCGAGGTTCAAGCCCTTACAAGCGTTACGAATTACTCGTCGCCTAGGCGTTTGGCCATGGGTCTTGAATACAACAAACTCACCATTTTATTGGCAATACTAGAAAAGGTAGTAGGCATGCCGCTCCACGACATAGACGTGTATGTGAATCTGGTAGGGGGTGTAAGCATCTCTGAACCGGCTCTCGACCTTGCAGTGGCTGCAGCGATTGCATCTAGTCATCGCAACCGCCCCATTGCCGATGATGTGCTGATATTTGGGGAGGTCGGACTCACTGGTGAAGTGCGTTCGGTGAGCAATCCCGAACGCCGTGTAATGGAAGCGTCGCGTCTGGGGTTTAAAAAAATAATTTTGCCAAAATCACATGGTATTGAGAAAACAAAAACGGGTGAGGTGACTTTAATTGGGGTACATACCTTACAAGAGGCTTTGAAGTATATCTTCGAGTAATGTGTACTACAAATACCAAAATGGGAGGACGCTATGCGCCCTACAAGTCACAATAGGAATTTGATAGAAGTAATCAAGCTCATTGCACCAGGTACGCCTTTTAGAGAGGGACTAGAAAATGTTCTTCGCGCTAAAACAGGTGCCTTGATTGTACTTGGTGAGTCCGAAGAAATTCACCACCTATGTCACGGTGGCTTCGTAATTAATGCGCCCTTTAGCCCTTACAGCATCTACGAACTTTCTAAGATGGATGGTGCGGTTATTCTCAGCAAAGAGGCAGATAAGATTCTCTATGCCAATGTGGAGTTAAACCCAAACTCCTTAATTCCAACACTAGAAACAGGAATTCGCCATCGCACGGCTGAACGTGTCGCTAGACAGACAGAACATATCGTCGTTTCAATATCACAGCGAAGAAACATTGTAACGGTCTATTATGGTGATTTAAAGTACATTCTTCAACAGACAAATCACCTGCTGACTAAGGCCAATCAGGCGATTCAAACACTAGACAAGTACCGGGCAACCCTCAATAGAGAGCTGGTAAACCTCAGCGTTCTAGAAATAGAA
>CALFXQ010000448.1 GCA_937958285.1 uncultured Fusibacter sp.
TTTCCGTAGATGCCGTAGATTCTGATTGGGTGTCCGTCACGGTGGAAGACAACGGCAGAGGCGTGCCAAAGCAAGAACTCGAGCAAATATTTAGCAGGTACTACCGCGGAACCCACACCCATGCACGCAGCGAAGGCTCGGGTCTGGGGTTGGCAATCGCAAAAGATATCGTTGAGGCACATGGCGGCAGCATCGAATCCGCAACAAGTGCACAGGGTGGCTTAAAGCTCACCATAAAACTTAAAGTGGTGCCACCCTCGAGGGTGGCACCGTAAGGAGAGAAAAATGAGAAAGTACATTAATGCAGCAATCCTTTATAGCGTTTTAGGCCTGGGTTCAGGTGTGTTTTACCGCGAGTTCACAAAGATTATGGACTTTACAGGGGCAACGCGCCTATCGCTTATACACGGTCACTATATCAGCCTAGGTCTCTTTGTATTTCTCTTGCTAATGCTTCTAGACAAGCAATTTGATTGGTCTAGCGCACCTAAGGCAAAGGGCGCTACCCTTGCTTATCATATAGGGCTCAACATTACGGCCCTGGGCTTTGCGGTTCGCGGTGTCTTTGATGTGTTAGAGACACCTCTTTCTAAAGGGCTAAACGCCTCGATTTCTGGTATTTCTGGTATTGGGCATATGATTTTGGGTATATCGCTGGTACTGATTTTGCTCAAGGTAAGAAGTCGCTTGGATGCGAAGTCGCGTGATGAACGTTAGACCCCTATTAGCCCTTAAGCGCCTTTGGTGGTATTTGAGCGGCCGCATTGTGATTGAACCGCCAATAATGGCAGCAGACGGTCCGTGGGTGTTATTTATGTCCGATACCCCCAGCATGCTGTTTCCAGAAATCAAGCGCCTTATCCAAGGGATTCAGCCAAAGTACATCGTCCATACCGGAGACCTAGTAGACGATCTCAAGCTGCAAATATACCCGCGCCTTATCGACAACTACGATAAGATGGTCGCCAAACTCATTGAAACTCTCGATGCAAGCGCCGCTGAACGCGTGATCATCGCCCTTGGCAATCACGACATCCTCGAGGTGGTAAAAAAGCACGCCAAGCGCATAGAAGTTTACCCACATGGTGCAAATATTGAGCTAGACGGTCGCGTTTTTTCCCTCTCCCATTACTATAAAATTGCAAAAGAGATGGAACTTGCTGCAGAAAACCATCCGCAAAATCACTATTTACTTTTCGGACACGATTTGGTTGAGAAAAGCCATTTACAAGGGCATCCCATTCACCTTAACGGCATCGAGGGCATATATCTTATCAGCCTAACAACTCGACAGATTAGGGTGCTTCAATATCCTTCGGGCACAGAGAACGCACGTTTAAATCGCTATCGCATTGGCTTATAGTTATTTTTACCTTTTACTGCAGGAGGCATCTCTATGGTTTCTTTAATTCGAAATGGCCCGCGCATGTTGATAATAGCCAGCCCAAACCCTCTCGAATTCGTACGTCGCTTGACAGCAGAGGGCGAGGGGGAGCAAATGCCCATGTCGCATGTCTTTGACCGTGCAGAAGAACATCACACGATCCTCTATATCGTCGCATCTCTTAAGCCTAAAGTAGGACGCAGCGAGATTCTAGCATGCATGCTCATGCGCCAAGACAGCTTGGCCGTCATGTGTTATTTGATGAATCAGTTGCCCAAAAGTCTTGTAAGCGGCGTGCGACCAGCGCCTCAGGTGCTTATTCTCAGAGCGATAGGAGATATGCATCTCGCCCTTCAAAAAATTCAGAAAAAGTTCGGCGGCGAAATTTCCAATTTCCGTGAGAGCATTGAACAAGGCCACCAAAACACCACAATTATCGCAATGACCAACAAGTCGATACACCAAGTGGCCCAGGTATCAAGTCTTCATACGGCTTTTTTGAATTTAGAAATGGATTATGCCACTTTGAAAAAAGAGCTTACCATGCATGCCTTTAGTTTCTTGAACCAAGGCGATCAGCTCAGTGCATGGAAGGAGTTTGAGATAAGGATATACGATTTGTACAGCGCTTATGATTTGCAATACGAGCGCCTAATCGATGTACTCGATACTTTGGAACTGGGCATTGTAACTGGGGCGTATTGGTCAAAGGACTATCCGCGGTTTATGATGTCTGTAGAGGTTTACAGTGTTCATTTTTTGACCTATGCCTCGGCGAAAGAGATTAAGCGCATTCTGCTTGGTTTAGAACATCTCGACAACGGCACGAGACTTGTGGATTTCGACTTGTTCCACAAAGGCAAGAAGGTCTACTGGAAGGAAGTCTTGCCAAAAGGCTCAAGGCTCATTAGACAAGAGGCGGGCATAGAGGCGAGACAAGCCCTTATTGCCAGATGTAATTTAACGACATTGGAACGCATGCAGAGCTTCGAGCAAAGGCTACTAGAGCAACGTATGAAGATTGAGGATTGAAGATTGAAGTTTGAAGTTTGAAGTTTGAAGTTTAGTTCAACACCAAGGGGCAGGTAGAACTATGGAATATATGATCAATGATTTTTTAGGGGCTTGGGTGCGACTCGACAAGAGTATCGCGCTATATCCCGTGGGGCACAGCGCCATTGGCGCTGCATTGGAGTATGCGTGTGAGACGTTGAATCTTGCCTTAGATGGGCGAGCGAAAATCGATGTATTTTGCTTTAAGGGCCATGTGCGGTCTAATGAAGAAATGTTAGATCCAAGGGGGAGGCATGTTCAAGAGTTTTCTGCGCTCCTTGCACAGCGCGGAATTGTACGTCTCACCATGTACGAAAAGCTATCGAAAGATACAATAGAGCTTAGCCTTAGGCTCTTGCATAAAATGCCCTCAAAGCACTATTTAGTTCATCATCCAGAAATTATCGATGCGCTCAATCAGTTGAATTGCATAGAGATTCAAGCCCTTGATTTAAAGTCAGTGCGATTCACAGTTGGTTATCATGGCGATGAAGAGGCGTCGCTTTGGCAACAGCTGCTTGTGGGCGACCAAGGCGAAGTGGCATCAGAGGCCTCACAAGCGCAAACGGTCAAGCGCTATAAAACCTTGCTTCAAGAGCAATTGCAATCGTCGACGGGCGATGTTAGTGGCTTTTTTCACGCAGTAGATCATCTATTTGGCGACTTTGCACCTTACGTTCAATCCGAGATGGTTGCAGAGACGCTGTCGCAACTTGATGCAGTGATAGATCGCGATCAGGTGGCACATACCCTCGAATCTATGCCCAATGAAATGGTCATAAAGATGCTTGAGCAGGTAAGAGATGAAGGCAAAGAAATTTCCCCAGCGCTGTTAAAACTCCTGGGTGCACTGCACAGTGCTGAACACGAGGTTTATAGTGGCGATATTGAGCTAAATAAAAATGTAAACTTAAAGCAGGAGCATGTGGAGAAACTCATAGAGAGAGAATTCTATGAACAATATGTGCTCAACGACTATAGAGACATGTTGCTTGGCCTGTCTCAAAATGTAGCGGGGCCCGATACCCTATATCTTGCTGGAGTCGATAGAATTAAAGAGTCCTTCCAGCAGACATATTTGGCCAACCACATACTCGAAGGTTTTACGCGTTTAGTGATAAATGCAGAAAACAACGGCATATCTGTAGAAACCCTCGATGTAACCATTGGTATGATAGATCAGGCTATGATTCAGAGCCAATATCATGTCATTTTGACGATTTCAGACCAGCTCGATGCTATGCAAGGTGCTACTCACGAAGCGAGAATGCTCACACATGTCATGCGGTTACAGCAGTATCTCAAATCTCAATTGGTTGTACAGCGCATAGCCAAAGACTTTGTCGAATCAGATGGCAATTCCCATTTGCTAGATCAGCTCATACTTAGGCAATTTACCGTGCATGCCCCTTGGTTAATCGATTATTACCTCTCAAACACAAGGACATCAAAGGGACAACACGCTTTAAACTTGTTGCTTTCGAACAAGGGACTTGTGGGAGAGCGAGTCATTCAGCGCATCCCCCATTCGAAGTCGGAAGAAATGGGCGCGCTTTACAATTTGCTGAGGCACTGCGAAGGGGAATTAAGCGCGGTGCAAATGCAACAGTTGTTAAACTGCAAGTATAAGACCATTCGCATGGAGGCCATCAAACGCCTATTAAATGAATCTTCATTACTTGCGGTTCCTTACTTAACGGTTTTACTGCTGGATAAAGATTTGAAGACGCAATTGAGGTGTCTTGAACTAATACGCCACAACGATATCCGCCACATGAAAAATGAGCTAATAGCTCAAATACCATTTTGGTATATCCCAAGAGAACAGGTACAAGTGGCAAAAAAAGCCTTTCAAATCTTGCAATCTTGGCAAGATGATCAAGAGATAAAAGGGTTCGTAGATGCTTATATTAAAAGAAAATTTTCTTTGACACCAGGTCGCATGCGGATTATCAAGGGAAGGTAAAGGTCATGGCTATGGATACGAGTGCTCTGATTGCAGTGATGCAGCAACTTATAGGCACAATCAGTGCCGTTAGACTCTATTCCCTCTCCCATCCACAAACACAGGGGTTTATAGACAAACTGCACGCGATGATTCTATCGTTACTTGAAGTCTTTGAGCAAGTGAACTTCGACTTAATCGAGGGTGAGTGGACGAGCGCAGGTGTGCCACTTTTGGGTTCAGGCGTTCAACTAGATCCTCTCGCTGTGATTTTCAATCGCAAGCGCATCGCAAGACTGGGCTTTTTAAAGGGCTTAACGCTTCAAGAGCTAGAAGGTATCGTGCTTTGTATGAGCAAGACAGATCTTGTGATGCCCGAGATTTCAAAGCATATTTACTATGGTCAAATAGCTTTGACCAACACTCCAGGGGTGCCAGGCACCCCTAATCAAGAGGTGCCTGGCACCCTTAAAAAACCCCAAGAGCCGCTCGTGATTCCCATGACTCAAGAGGAATGGTCTTGGATTGATCTCAAAAGACTTTATCACCAAATAGCGCAGCAAAGTCAAGTGTCGACAACAGAGGGCGACGCGCTGGCAATGGCCTTTTTTAAGACTTTTAATGCATCTGCCAACCCACTTGCCTATTTGGCAGATATTAAGACTGAAGATGAGTATACCTATGTACATACCATTAACGTTGCACTACTAACCATGGCCTTGGCTAAGAAGCTGGGCTTCGAACGCAGTGTACTTGTGGATATTACCTATGCAGCACTCATGCACGATGTAGGGAAGATGCTTATTCCCGACGAAATACTAAACAAGCCCGGACGCTTAAACGATCAAGAAATGGCGGTTATGCGTTCGCACCCCGTACTGGGTGCCCAGTACATTGCAAAACAAAAGCAGCTTCCGCGCTTAACTGTTGTCGCGGCACTAGAGCACCATATACGCTTTGATGGCAAGGGTTACCCAAATCTTGGCGCAAACTGGAAACCCCATATTGTGAGTCAAATGATCAGCGTTGCAGATATTTACGATGCACTTCGCAGCAGAAGACCTTACAGAGAACCGCTTCCAAACGAAGAAATTGTGAAGAGCTTGAAAAAAGAAAGTGGCTCAGCACTTAATCCACAACTGGTAGATGTGTTTTTAAGGATGATTGCAGAATATTAATAAAAAAAATTTTTAGTTGAGAGTTTATATCGATTGAGAGCGGGTATTTAATTGTCGATTCAATTACATAACCCAAAGGAGAGCAAGATGACTTATGTTGAGCGCGTTTTACAACAAACAAAAGTAAGAAATGCAAGTGAAGTCGAGTTTTTACAAGCTGTCGAAGAGGTGTTTGAATCACTGGTTCCCGTATTGGAGCAGCACCCAGAATTTGAAGAAGAATCCATATTAGAACGGCTAGTTGAGCCCGAAAGACAAATTGCCTTTAAAGTATCGTGGATGGACGATCAAGGTAGAACCCAAGTAAATCGTGGTTTCCGTATTCAATTTAACGGTGCTATTGGCCCTTATAAAGGCGGCTTGCGCTTCCACCCTTCGGTATACGTGGGGATAATCAAGTTTCTTGGCTTTGAGCAGATTTTCAAAAATGCCCTTACAGGCATGCCCATTGGTGGCGGCAAAGGTGGCTCAGATTTCGACCCAAAGGGCAAGTCCGACAAAGAAATTATGCGTTTTTGCCAGAGTTTTATGGCAGAGCTTCAAAGACACATCGGTCCGGATCAAGACGTACCTGCAGGTGATATTGGGGTAGGTGGCAGAGAAATCGGATATTTATATGGTGCATACCGCCGCACAAAAGGCGCCTTCGAAAATGGCGTTTTAACAGGTAAAGGGCTTCTTTATGGTGGTTCTCTCGTGAGAACAGAAGCAACGGGTTACGGTTTATTGTATTTTGTTGAGGCCATGCTCAATCACAACAATCAAGATATTAAAGACAAGCGCGTTTGCGTATCGGGTTCTGGTAACGTGGCCATTTATGCAATAGAAAAGGCCGCCCAGCTTGGAGCCAAAGTGCTTACAGCATCTGATAGCCAAGGTTGGATTCTAGATCCAGATGGCATCGACCCAGCCCTTCTCAAGCAGCTTAAAGAAGTAGACCGCAAGCGCATTAGCGAGTATGTCAAGTTTAGACCAAATGCCACTTATACTGCAGGGCGTGGTGTGTGGCAGGTGCCTTGCGATATTGCACTGCCTTGTGCAACCCAAAATGATATTGAACTGCAAGATGCAATGGACCTCGTGAAAAATGGCATGGTTGCCCTCGGAGAAGGTGCCAACATGCCAAGTACTAACGAAGCGCTAAAGTATATGCTCGAACAAGGTGTGTTCGTTGCACCAGCCAAGGCAGCTAATGCAGGTGGTGTTGCCACGTCGGCCCTAGAGATGTCCCAAAACTCAGCTAGACTCTCTTGGACCTTCGACGAAGTCGACACAAAACTCAAGAGCATTATGCAAAATATCCACAAGTCGGCCCAGCAAGCCTCAGAATCCTATGGTTTTGGCTACAATTTGGTAGCAGGCGCCAATATTGCAGGGTTTCTGAAAGTGGCCAAAGCGATGATTCAACAAGGTGACTACTAATTTATTACTACAAGGCCCAAGCGCATTGCTTGGGCTTTGTTAATTTTTTGAGTATCCTTCCCTTGCTATCCAATTTAAGATATAATCAAATTTGTGCGATTAATTGGATAAATGAAATGCGAGGTCATAAGATGAAAATACGCAAGAGACAGCGGCAATTGCCAATGACGAAGCGCATAATTTACATACCGCTGGTAGCAATCGCTATCGGATTTTTGCTCATTGGGTATTATGCATCTTATGCTGCGAGAATGAGCTTATTGGCGCAGATGAACCTTCAGGCCTCGAACTTGTCGGATCAAATGGCAGCGCGCATCAACGACCATCGCCATGCGATGAAGACAATCGAAGGTCAACTTGAAGAGAAGATTAAGATTATCGGCGCATCCATCAGTGCTGAACAAGTGAAGTTTACAGGACACAATTTGCGCAAGTTTGCCGAGGTGTTTGGAATTGGTGAGATCAATTGGTTTAGCAAAGAGGGTGTGATACTGGCTTCATCTATTGCAAAGTATGAAGGTTGGATTGCACCACCAGGCCATCCTGTACAAACCTTTATTTCGAAGGACTACAAGTTGTGGTCGGAGCCCATTCGAAAAGACTCCGAATCAAATCGCTACAATAAATACGGGTACTACCGCTTAAACGACGGAAAATTTCTTCAGATAGCCCTTCCTGCCGACGATGTTCACAAGTTGACAAATCGCTTTACCGAAGATTATCTGATGCGCATATTGAGCAAGTACAATGGCATTGTTCAGGCAGCCTATCTTAACAATGACTTTCAACGTGTGGCCTTTTCAAAAGGCCCGAGTTATCTCTCTCAAGTGGACATTCAAAGGCTTTTACCGGGAACCATACTCGATAAGGCATCTATTGACCTGTTGCGGTTGGGTCAAAAGGTTTCGGGTGAATCCTTAAAAGGTAAGGTCTACGAAGTCTACGTGCCGATTATGGACGAGGGCATCATATCGGGTTATCTCAATATTGCCTTCGATATGGTGCCGGTCATGCAGATGGTCTATGAGACATCCCTCCGTGTGCTTATTGTGGGATTAGTCACACTGTTGGCCATTGCGCTGACAATGGAGTGGCTCCTCAAGCGCTATGTGGCAAGACCCATCGAAGACTTGGCAATCGATATGGAGCAAATACACGTCGAGACGAATATGGTTTACAGGTTGCCATCGAGAGCATCTGATCCCTTTACCGGATTAAGGCGCATTATGAACCAAGTGCTTGGCATCACCAATCAGTATTTTGAAGAGATAATTGCCCATCAAGAAGAGTTAATTGCGGCTAATGAAGAGTTGGAGGCAACCATCGGCCAACTTTGTGCCAGTGAAGAAGAGTTGCGGGCACAGTACGACGAAATAGAAGCATATGCACATCATATGGCACAGCTTAAACAGCGCTTTAGCATAGCCATTGAAGCGACAGGCTGCTATATATGGGAGCTCGACTGTACAACTGAAACATTGGTTATCTCTGATCACCTTGTGACTTATCTGGGGTTGACCACCGATGAGATTCAACTCGAAAAATTCGTGCAGAACTATGTACACCCTGATGATGCTGAGGTTTTAAAAACGTGTTTGACGCAGATGACCACACCTGTAATGGCAGGTATGGAAGCTGTCCATATTCAAGTGCGTCTGGCTGCACCGGGCAATGGCGCAAGATGGCATCTTATGCGAGGCAGCATTACAGGTGATGCGCCCATCGAGAAACCTCAACTTGCAGGTGTTATTGTGGATATCCATCAGCAGAAAGAACAAGAGCAATACATTCAGTATCTTGCAGATCACGACCCACTTACAGGATTATTTAGTAGAAGAAAGTTTCAAGAGGTCGTTTCGAAGGCAATTACTAGAGGTAAGTCTGGAACTGTATTGCTTATGGATATCGACAATTTTAAAAATATTAACGATTACTACGGCCATGTCTATGGCGACAAAGTGTTGAAGCACTTTGCAAATCTGCTAAAGGCCCATCTATGTGATAAAAGTCAGGTTTATCGATTGGGTGGTGACGAGTTTATCATTCATACCGACGGCAGTAAGTCATTAGAAGAGGTAATCGATTGTCTCAAAGAGCTTGTGATTTGGATCCAAGAGCATCAGATTATAGACGGTCTCGAGCAGCGTTTGACCATAAGCACGGGAATTGCACAGTATCCATTAGATGCCATTGTAGTAGACGAGTTAATGATGAAGGCCGATTTAGCCATGTACGAGTCTAAGAAATCTGGCAAGAATCGATATAGCTGTTATAATGATGCGCTAAAAGAAGTGCTTAGCCACAGACTGATGGTAGAAAATCACTTGAGATTAGCTCTAGCCAACGATGGTTTTGTGATGCACTATCAACCGGTTGTCGATACGAACACTCTCGAAGTAGGGTATTTTGAGGCGCTCATTCGATTAAAAGACAATGCCTATTCCCCAGCCGATTTAATTGCCATTTCAGAAGAGTCTGGACTTATTCACAGCATTGGCCGGTGGGTCATTAAGGCCGTTATTGAACAACAAGCAAGTTGGCGCGATAAGGGGTATGCCTTAAAGCCCATTGCAATAAACCTTTCACCAAGGCAAATGTTAGATGTTCAGCTCGTTCCTTTTATTGCTCAATTGCTCGACCAATACAATCTAGACCCAAAGCACTTTGAGATGGAGATCACTGAGAATATTCTGGTGGAAAATCGAGAAGAAAACCTGGCCGTCCTAGAGGCTATAAGAAAACTGGGATTGAGTATAGCTTTAGATGATTTTGGAACGGGATACTCGTCCCTTAATTACTTGACCTTTATTCCTGTCGATAAGATTAAACTCGACAAGAGTTTAAAAGACAAGTTTATCGATTTAGAGAGTATTCAGGTGATGGATAGCCTAATAAGTCTGGCTCATGGTTTGCAACTAAAAGTAGTTGCAGAAGGAGTCGAAACGGCACTTGAAAGCCGGCGCCTGATCTACGGTAAGTGCGACTACTTGCAAGGCTATTACTTCAGTAGGCCATTAACAGTCACTCAAATAGAAGATTGGTTTGCAAATCCATCCATGTCGCCAATCTTGCAAGTAGAAAGTAATACCAGTGTTCAAATTGTTTAGTTTGTAAACACACAAACAGTCTTCCTATGGAGGGCTGTTTCTTTTTTTAGGCACTCGGTTTGGTGTTTTATTAATGAGATTTCACTTTGAGAATTCTGTGAAATAGGATTTTTTATAAGTAAAAATATGTTAGAATGGTGATAGTGTACATATCGGTAAACAGAAGTCATCTGGGGGGATGTCCATGCAGGAGAAGAGAAGACCTACTATTAATAAGAGGGCACTTTTTTTATTATGCCTACTGATCGTCAATGTATGGCTACTTAGCATGACAGGATGCTCATCAAAAAAATCGCCAATTGTGATACACGTGGTCGGACAAATGTCTGGCGTGGGCTCAGAATTGGCAGTTTCTGGGCGCCGCGGTATTGAGTTGGCGATAGATCATATCAATCAATCCGGTGGGGTGCTCGGTAGATCCTTAGAATTAAAAGTTTTAGATCTCAACGAAAAAGCGCAAACCCCCAAACTAGCATTCGAGGCAATAAGCAAAACTGCCAATGCCCTTGTCATTGGACCCTTTACAAGTGGCAACTTAATCGATGCCTTGCCTGTTATAGAGCAGTCAGGCGATGAAATACTTGTACTTTCACCAACCGTCAGCGCCGATTCTCTATCGGGTAAAGATGACAATATACTGAGGGTTATGCCTTCTACTGCTCAGCAGGCCAAGCTGCTCACCCAGTGGTTAGATGCCAATGCGTTAAATAGCAATATTGTCGTTTACGACCGACGCAACAAGGGCTATACGGATTTGCTCGTCAAAAATTACGTGGAATTACACAGTGCAAAGACGGGAGAAAAGCCACTTGTGTTGCCCTACGACCCATCGAATCCCGACGAATTCAACCAAGTTGAGGCGCAGATTTTATCAGTGCGCCCAAAATCCGTGACTCTTATTTGCAGCGCTGAGGATTCCGCATATCTCATTCAGCAGGCTTCAATCAAAGGCCTCCAAACACAGTGGCTAGGTGCTTTATGGGCCAACACTTCAGAACTAATAAAAAAGGGCGGAGACGCTGTCGAAAACATGATTCTCGTCAACGCCATCGATCCAAACAACGAATCAGAGGCATATCTAGACTTTGCCTTGGCATACAAGAATCGCTTTGGCGAGGGGCATTCGTTTAGCTCCGTTTACAGCTACGAAAGCGTCTTTGCTTTAAAACAAGCCATAGAAATTGCCAAATCAACAGAGCCTTCGGCGCTAAAAGGTGCATTTGTTTCCCTTGGCGCATTTAATGGTTTGCAAACCACTATAGAAATTGATGCCTATGGTGATTGTAATCGCGCGTTTTACTTGTCGAGAATCGTAGACGGACAACTGAGAAAGGTAGAATGACATGCTCAATAGGCGATTCTCTTTGAAAAATGCCAAAAGCAGTCTTCGATGGCGGCTCTTAATAGGCAACAGTTTAATCTTTACACTCATTATTATGCTTACAAGTACAACTCTATTTTTGTACAATCAAAAGGTATTAAAAGAAGACATACAAGAAGATACAACCCTCATACAGAATTTAATTGTCGATCGCATCAACCAAGGCGTCGCGACCCCGATAAAAATACTCGATGAATTGAGAATTTTCATTGATAAACAAGCAGGTGAGAATCGTCTAGAGCAAATCAACGGTACGATTCAGACGATGGTTAAAGCATATCCCCATTTCGAACGCGTTATGGCCGTCGATACGCAAGGCAAAGTTGTACTGGTAGCGCCAGAAGACTCTAGGACTATCGGTTCTAGCGTAAAGAATGAGTCCTATTTTTTATCGAAGTCTCTAGATGGTTCGTCGCATTGGTCTGAAGTTTATATAGATGCCAATACTGGGCAACCAACCCTCACATTGACAACCGGAACTAAAGACTATCTGTTTGTAGCCCAGATTAATCTCAAGGTACTTCAAGGGCTGCTTCGTGTGGAGTCCTTTGATTCGCTAAAGAGTATTTCACTTTTAGATGGATACGGAAATTATCTTCTAGATAGCGATATTAAAAACGTGCAGCAACGATTAAGGCACCCAGAGTTTGATTCTTTTAAGGAGCAATTGTCTCAAGAGACTAAAATGATTCAATCTTTAAAGGACTCCAATGTGCAGTACAGCGGACACACTCTGGCGAGCAATCAAAACTGGCACTTAATCATTGCACAAGACAAACGTATCCTCTTTCACTCCTTGACAGAACTCAGTATTGCGATGTTGGTGTTGTTTCTGTTAACGACCATGAGTTCATTTCTCTTTTTACATTTTAACTTGTCTAAGATCAACGGCGATATTGGCGACTTGATTCAAGGCACATTGAGAATCTCAACGGGTGATTATAACTAT
>CALFXQ010000449.1 GCA_937958285.1 uncultured Fusibacter sp.
AGACAGGCCCTTTAGGCCAGCATACCCAGCGCATAAGGCGATGGCGATGCTAAAAACTCAGCACAATCAGCAGTTCGATAGCAAAATGATCGGCTTTTTAGGGCAGTCGCTTTCACCCTTTCCGCTTGGCACGCTCATAACCTATCAAAAGCAAGTTGGCCTGGTCAGCGCCTACGACCCAACACACCTAAATCCCCTCGTCGTGTTTGAAGACAATAACAGTTACCCTTTGTCTAGTCTCAACGATGGCCCAGTTGGACTCAAGTATCAGGGTTGATAATGCTTCATCACGTCTCTGTCTATTGACAGATAGAGCATTGCAGGGTAATAAAGTTCAAATTCCAATACATTGCCAACTGTAAGCCCCTCTAAAGCGTTGGCTTCGGTAATGTCTACAATCAGATGATCGCTGCTACTGCCCACAATGTGCACACCATCTGCCTTGGGGATAAGCTTTGTACAATCGCCAAAGTCTTGTTTGCCCACCGCTAAAATTGCCCGTTTTCTCATGCCAATATCTTCGTACTCCGGAGTGTTGCCAAAAGCATCCACAAAGATCTCACCCACTGGGTAACTCGGCTTTATTTGAATCTCAACGATTTCGGCTCGGAGTAAAAATGCATCCGTGTGCATTTTTGCAAGCTGCGCGTGCATCCCAAAAAATGTCTTGAGATCTTTAGAGAGCAGTATGCCTTCACCAATGCGCAAATGATTGATTCCCTGAGGCAATTTGCCCTCTAAGACTAAGGGATAAGTCGATGTTGCGCCACCAGATACAATCTCAAGTTTTCTTCCAATGGCCTTTTCTACAGCGTGAGCTGCAAAGACGAGTGCCGTCATGTTTTCTTGGTTTGGCTTAATAGAACCGTAGCAGCCTAAGTTTGTACCAACGCCATGAAGTACCAAATGTGAGCACTGTTGTTCCACATACAAAGAAAGAGCGACCAGTGCCTCTGTTCCCCAAACACCCTCTCTAAGATCGCCTAAATCGATCATCAAGACAACCCGGTGTTCGGTATTCGTCTTTAATGCTTCTGCCTGTAAAGCTCGAAGCGTTGAAGCTTCAGATTGAAGGCTTACCGTGGCAAAGCGCACCACTTCTGGAATCTCGCTGAGCATAGGGATCCTGAGAAGCCACCGTTCAAACTCTGGATGATGGTGGGCTGCATTGGCAAGGTGAGAGATGCGCGAACTCCCAAAGCTCTCGATTCCGGCCTCGTGAAGGGCCATTACAACGGGCATTAATCCATTACAGCCCTTTACCACACCGGTCACCCTTACACCTTGTTCACGACACTTGTCTAAAACCTGTCTACAGTTTTCCTTAAGCTTGCTTAAGTCAATTTTTAGTTGCGGGTATTTTTCTGACATGAAATACTCCTTATCTCGCGGTGTTTTCATTAATTATATGCCATAAAAGGATTCTGTGTCAAAATTTGCTAGCGTGTTCTTTAACAATCTATTAGCGCGATTTTTTTAGTCTGGTACTTACAATGCAGTAATTTCCCTTTATACTCTTGGAGGATTTCTCAATGGCCAAAGAAAAAAAAGCAGTGCCGAAGTCAAGTGTGGTGAGCAAAATAAAAAAATGGGCCATCAATGATCCAAAAATCAGCATACCCACAGCAATAGCCCTTTGTGTTGTCATTGCACTTGGCATATATTCAGCTGTGAACTTTTATTTGGCGCCAAAAGCTGGGGATGAAGTCACAGAGGTGCCCATGGCTGAGATTCAAACAATTACGGCCACTAATACGATCGATGGCTTAATAGGCGATTCTACCGCCTTTAAAATTGCTGCCGCACCAGAAACCGAAATAGAAAGCATAAAAAGATCTCTCGTTATGAATCCAGAAGTCCCCTATCAAGTCAAGGCAATCAGCGCGGGTGAATTCGAATTGACCCTTGCTGCCCCCTTAGCTAAAGGGGCACTGCTGAGTATTGCCTATCAATCCCCCGCAGGTCCGACTAGTCAAGCCTTTCAGGTTGCAGGTCAGCTAAAGCTCGTTTCCAGCTATCCCGCTGATCAGGCTGTTGCTGTACCACAAAATTCAGGGATAGAATGGACATTTAACGAGGCCATCGATGCGAATATTGCATCGTTTATCACTATAGAACCCGCTCTCGAAACCGAGGCGCGTATAGAGGGCAACAAACTTATACTCCTTTCAAAATCTGGTTTTAGTAAAGATACCCAGTATACGATTACTTTAGAGAAGGGCTACACGAGTGCGATTGGTGGTTCACTTGCCAACCCGGTAACAAGACGCTTTTTTACAGGTACACAATCTGCATACGAATTTAAAACGATTAAGACCTTTAACTTATTCCAAGATAACGAGCCGCTGCATCTTGCCATAGAATCTTACATGCCCGCCACAGAATACGCTGTAAAGGTATTCCCACTAGAGGGTATCGAAGGCCTTCAGGAGCAAGTAAAGCAGTATAATGCATTAGAAAAACAGTACATTCAACCTGAAAAACACCTTACCACAACGGCGGTTACTGCCATTCACGATCTGCAAATTACGCCCTTCTTAGCAGGTGAATACAGTGGTATCAGATATTTGGAGCTTCCACAGCTTCCAATTGGCGCATACCGCGTTGAGTGCACTAGTAGTGTCGGCAATCAAATATCATTTATTCAGGTTAGTCCCTATGCACTATATACCGAATACGACCAAACGCTCAACCAACATCTTATTTGGTTATTAAATGCAAGCACTTCAGAACCGATTAACGCCACTTGTCACCAGGCCAATCAATTAGACACCTCATTGGCCGGTTCTGATAAAGACGGCGTCATTCGCTTTAGTCCCGACAACAAAGATGAGGATCTTATTATCAAAGCACCTCAAGGCAATCTTTGGATCCCTGCCTTGGGATTTAGCGACGGCGATTTATATACTCCCTATTATAGCGACGGCTGGCAGCAGTACCCATCGGATTCGAACATCAACGAACCCGCAGAATTTACTGTAAACACCACCATGCAGGCCCCTATGAAGTTCCTTTATACCGATAGGGAGGTCTATCTTCCCGGCGAATCGGTACAGATGTTTGGCATTCTCAACACACTGCAAAAAAACGATATCAGCCACATCTATTTAAGACTAAGAAGTGATATTGGAACCTCTGAGGTACAACGTGTTTCTTTAAACAGCGTCGGCGGTTTCTCTGTGGCCTTTGATTCAAATACCATAGGTGCTTTTCTTGGCAGTCGTACCATCGAGATTGGCAGTGATAAAGGTTGGCTTGGTTCAACATCTTTTAATGTAAATCAGTTCGAAAAGCCTGAAATTTCCATCTCATTAAAGAGCGTTAAGCCTTTTTATGCACCCGGAGAGCAAATCGAGCTAACTGGCTCTGTAGAACATGTCGATGGCTCTCCCATGAAAGGGTATGCCCTTTCTCTTCAAGCGTATTCGCTCCAGATAGACACAGAAAAGGCAACATTCCAGACTAATGAACTCGGTGAATTCCAAGTGGCATTTGATCCCGTTTTTAACCCTGTGATTCACGCGAGCGCTCCGCAATTTGTGAATGTGTCAATATCCAATGTCGGAACAGAAAATGTTGATATTTCAGCTTCTACAGGTGTTGTCATCTTTCCATCCCAGATAATATTAGACAGTAAAATTTCGGATGAGAAGTCCAAAAACACCGCCTCTTTTTTAGTGACAGGGAACACGCTTAAGCTGCCGCAAGAGCTCGGTGACCTCTACAACATCGACTTGTATAAAGGTAATGCTCTAGATATCGCCTGTGAGTATACCCTCGAGGAATCCTATTCTGAGGCCATCGCCGTGGGTAAAACCTACGACCCTATCTTTAAGGTGGAGGTGCCAAAGTACGAGTATAAATACCATTCGAATATCGTCGATTCTGGGACGCTAAATCTAGTAAATGGCAATGGTACTTATAACTTTTCACCCATTGCTGGCCGAACCTATATCTTGCGTACTAAAGCCCAAAACGACAATGGACAATGGGTGCATGCCGATGCATTTTACTACGATGCCGATTCCACACCGGGGCTTCCAACCAACCCAGAATCAGATCCGGCTACTTCGCAGGATCCTTTATTGGAGGCGAAAAAGCACTTGCTGTCAAATCCAGAGTGGATGCCTACCATGCCAAATCTTCTGGAGTTTGAACCAGATGCGCCCTTCGAACTCACCCTTAAGATTCCCAACCCACTAAAGGCCATCACAAACGAAAAACAGGCCAAAACCCTCTTTATTCGCTATGGCCATAATTACTTGAGACATCAGATGCAAACGGGTTTAGAACCCACTTACAAAGATGCCGTCTCCGAGCAAGAGCTCCCCAGCGGCATGGTAAAGGCGGTGTTTTACGATGGCTATCGCTTCCAAAACTCTAGTTATGGCGATTTGACGCTGCTTAAAATAAGTCCTACATCCAAGAAATTAGATATAGTAATAGAGACCGATAAAAAGCAGTACACGCCGGGCAGCTCGGTTAGCGCCAACGTAAAATTGACCTGGAATGGCAAACCTGTTGAAGGCATGGTATGGCTCTCAGTCGTAGATCGCGCTTACTTTGAGCTCTATCCAGAAATGAGAGATGCCCATGCTGAGTACTACGCACCCCACTATCAAACGGGTGTTACGAGGAGTTTTCATACCACTGATTCCATATTGTTAAATGCTATGGCAGAAATGGGTGAAGGTGGCGCAGATGGCGGCGTGATTAGAGATGACTTTAAAACGACCGCCCACGCCCAGTACCTACAAACCGACAAAGATGGCCTTGCCACATTCGCGTTCAACTTGCCAGAGAACATTACAAGTTGGCGCCTAACGGCGCATGCTAGCACCGAAAATGGACTTCTTGGCACGAATCGCTTGACAATTCCAAGCACCCTTCCCTTCTACCTGAGAATTTTAAGCGCTAATGTATTTACCATAAAAGACCTGCCCACAATCCTCGTTTCTGGTCGCTCTTCATCGGTGATTGAAGCACCTCAAGATGCTTCAATCCAGTATGAATGGCTACTCAGTCTCGCCGATAATACCGAACGTACAGGCAGCCTTAGTGCGCCGCTCTTCCAATCTGGGGAAATTTCAATAGGTACATTAATTAAGGGCATACACCACCTTACTGTTAAAGGGCAAGGTCCTAGCCAGCCTGCTGAACAAGATAGCATCAAAATACCACTTGAAGTTGTCAATTCACGTGTTACCTTCCCAGCCACGACTCGCACTTCATTAGATAAAGATGGAATTTGGCAAAGCGAGGCTTCGAATCAGCCAGCGCGACTCATTCTCTGGCACAAGGCTGCAAAAGAGCTGCGAATGGCACTATCCTCTCTCACCTATGCTGACCCTCGTCGCCTCGAACAATACTTGGCCAGCCATATCGCCAATGCCTATCTACGCTCAGAAGCACTAGAACCGGCTATTGCCAAAGATACCCTCGATCCGTTTAGTGCAGGCTTTTACAAGCCTCTTGTCAATGCGGAACCTTCCGCTGAATTAACTGCAGACATTGTAGCCTTGATGCCTGAGTATCACCAAAGTCAAGATACGCTTCTGGCACACCTCTCTAGACTCCAAGATACTGGCGAAGACCTCGATGAAACCCTCGCGATTTTGCGCATTAAAGCAACCTTAAAGCAACCCGTTCTCTACACACTCCATCAGCTCTCAAAGCAACAGCTCACAGCAAATCAGCGACTATCGTTGGCCTGGGCTTTTATCTCTATCGGCGATCTAGAAATGGCCAAGTCTCAGTGGAATCTGCTTTTAGAGGCCCTTGCCATGAATGCGAGTGATCCAGTGAGATTGCAATATATGCGCGCAATAGTCTCTGAGGCTCTTCACCTAGAGAACACCGAGAATTTGTATCAACAAGCACTTGATCTTACACCAACATCGCATACTTATCAGTTGTTACAACTCTACTATTTACTTCACCTAAATCAACAAATGACTCCAGTAGAGGCCGACCTTCAGATAGTAGATAGCTCAACACAAAAGCAAGAGCTTCAAAAAATCGTATTAGCTGATTTCGAAGGCCACACACTAGACATAAAGTCTGGATCTGTGGTGAAGCTCGATAATGTAAGCGATGCCATAGACATAGAATACGCTTTTGAGGGCAATTTAGAAAATGTGAACTTTGATTTAGAAGGCTATTCTATGAAGCGCACATTCGATAAAACACGCATTGGCATCGACGAGGTAATCAATGTCACAGTAGAGGTGACTAAGCCTAGCAGCAGCTATTTTAAATTGGTCGAAACCATACCCGCAGGCTTTAATGCGCGCTCTGAACATGGCTATATTAGCAATAACCAATTGATTTTTTCAAGCTACACGAATGAAAACAAGCAAATTTTTAAGTATATCTTAAAACCGCGTATGTCGGGAAAGTTTAGCTGCGAACCCAATGTATTAGAGGCCAATCTCAATCAAGATAGCGACATTAAAGCCTATAAGAAAGGTTTGGAGATTACTCTTGAAGTCACCCCATGAAAGCCCTAAATCCAATAAAACCATGCATAAGCGCTTTGTTGCCTTATGCATGGTTTTAATGCTCGCAATTGCATTTACAGGATCTGAGCATTTTAGACCTACAAGTATTTCCCCTACAACATCTGCCCTTGTGCCCTCTAAGTCCAATTTTTATGAAAAGGCGATTCTACTGCCTGCAGATAGTCGCGCATTAATTGATACCATAGAAAACGCTCAAGCCTCAAATCCACCTATCCAAAACCCCTTCTCAATACCAGCATACGATGAACTTGCATCAAGTACAGGCGTAAGGCATTTGGGCATCGTTCTCCCACATCATTTAGTGGCCATCGTTCAAATTCAGTTCGCTTATTCACAGTTAAAAGCATATAATCCAGACCTCGTTATTCTGATGAGTCCAAATCATCAAAGAAAACCTTCTGTGCCCATTTATACCTCTGATCAAGGATTGCTTGTATGCGATGCCACTGGCAAAGAAATATCTAGAACGCACTTTGCCGAACATTTTGCCACAGATTTCCCGCGGTATTCCACAAACAGTCGAGACATGTCTTTTGAGCATGGCATTGGGCATCACTTGCCATTTATCGCCGCTCAAAACTGGAGTGCCGATGTTTTACCTCTTGTTCTCGCAAGAAATTTTGACAGCTCAGCCGAGGTACAACTATTAAAAGATCTCGAGCAGTTTATTGCAAATCGAAAGTATCAGCGTATCTTATGGATTGGCTCTATAGATTTTTCCCACTATCTCCCAGCTACCCTTGCAAATGTCCACGATAAAGAGACCATTAGCTGGATTGCATCTAGACAATTCAACAAGATTCGACAAAGTTCAGAAGCCCATCTCGACGCACCGGCTGTGCTCTCTCTTCTGTTAAAGCAATTCAGCCGCGCTTCACTGCTGTGGCAAGGCAATAGCGCCGATGTGATGGGAAGTGGTTTTTCATTGCCTGGAACAAGCTATCTCATCTACTACCTAAGTCCTTAAGTTTAACTGCCTTTTAACGTTTTATGCGCTTGACTTGTTTTAATGCATTTGCATCGGGTATAAGCCTATCCAGAAAGAAATACAAAGACATCAAAATTTATTTAGTGTCTATTCAAGGAGGGCTTACATGAGGTTCAAAAGTATTTCCACACGTTTAATTACACTGCTTGTAGCACTTTTATTGGTAACCGTCGCCGCACTGCTATACCTTACTTATACCGCCTATCTTGGACAACAAAAGGATAGCCAATACGCCATTGACGAGGCAGATAAACTCCTCACAGCCATGATTGACATAAAAGCCAAAGACGCGAAGGCCCTTGCTTTAATCACAGCCAACGACAAAATTTTTGCCAATGCCATTGTAAAAAACGACAGACAAATCTACTCGATGATGGCAGATGATATGTATAAAACGATGTCTGAAACCCTTGGTGTAACTGTTTTCGAAATTGGAACAAAAAAAGGCTTTGTGCAGTATCGCGCTCATAATCCTGAAAAATTCGGAGACGATAAAAGCGACAATGCCTCCATTCAAAAGGCCTTATCTGGCGAGACCGTTGTAGGCACAGAAACCGGTTCAAGTGGCATTGCCATTCGCGCTTTTGTGCCAATTGTCTTCTCAAACCAAGTACAAGGAACACTTACACTGGGTTTTGGCGATGCCTTTTTTAAGGATTATAGTGATATCAACGGCGCACATATTGAGATTTACTCTAAAGAAAAGCTGCTTTCATCAACAGATGAAGCAAGAGTTGCTTTGATTGATCAGCCCTTTGAATCCTTAGACTCTATCGAGCAACAGGATATCAATGAAGCACTATCTGGAAAAATTGTAACAATTTCACACGGCGACTCACTGTATCGGTATAGCCCAATAAAAGAACCTAATAACCAAGAAATTATTGGCGTTTCTCGAATTGGAATTGATGTAAGCGACCATCAGATGGCAATGATCACAATGTTTATCACAAACGGTATCGTTCTCGTGATTTTAATTGCATTGACACTGTTTATTATGTTTAATTTTAGAAGGAATCTCATCCTTCCAGTGAGCGAGATTACAGCTAATGTGAATAAGCTATCCGAAAACGATTTTACAGCAACGGCCTTTAAAAACGAAAAAATTCTGAAGAATGTGGACGAAATCGGTCAACTTGCACGTGCTTCAAAGAATTTGACAGATAACATCAGTGAAGTCATTATCAACATTAAGCAAACGGTCGAAGTCCTCTCTCTCGCCTCTAACGGCATGACGCAAGAGGCTGCCACTGGCGCGCGTACTATTGATGAAATCAATATTGGCTTTTCAGAATTTGCCCAAGCCATCCAAGAGCAAGCTAAAGATGTCACCGAGGGCGTTGCCAGCCTTTACAAGCTATCTGATCAGATTGAAACAAACAATCGTCTGTCAGAGCATATTTTTGAAAGTGCGAAACGCATTGAAACACATCAGAAGTCCTCAGCAGATCAAATCATTGCGATGTCTATGCAGTTCGATAATTCAATAGCCTCGAGTATGACGCTTAAAGATAAGGTCGACGGCTTGTTTGAGAGTTCAAAAAAAATCGGCAGTATTTTAGGGGTCATTCGCTCCATCGCAGAACAGACCAACCTACTGGCTCTCAATGCCTCTATAGAAGCAGCGCGTGCTGGTGAGCATGGTCGAGGCTTTGCAGTTGTCGCAGACGAAATAAGAAAACTAGCCGAGCAAACAGCTCAATCAACGGGTGACATCAATGTAATTACATCCGACATTGTCGAAAGTATCGATGCTGTAAAAACGGGCATTGAAAGTACAAGTATCCAACTAACTGAGGCGCAAATGAGTCTTGGTGATGTTCGCGGAGCACTGTACAACATTTCAGAGAGTGTAAAAGAGACCTTCGATCAAACTCATGAGTTGATCGCCGCCAATAAGGTAATCACCCAATCTAAAGATCAATCCTTGCAATCCATGGAGGCCATTTCTGCGGTAATAGAAGAAAGTGCAGCAACTGCTCAAGAAATCGCCGCTAGTCTCGACGTTCAAGACCATATGATCAAGAGCATTAGTCAAGCCTCGAACGATCTCGATGCCGTTGCAGAGGGTCTCAATCGGCAGGTGCAACAATTCAAGGTTTAACCATAACCATACACAGTGCATAAAGAGGAGGTATTTGTGTTCTTGGACTTTTTAGTTAAAAGCCAAACAATATTAATTATCGAAAACAAGCACCGTCCTTATTCAGATGTTGTGCTTAATGAATTAAGCCTCTTAGAGCACAAATTGATTGTTGTGGACTCAACAGATAACATGTTAGAACACTTTTTAAAGCATAAACCAATTATAGTGATTGCCAAGGCTTTATGTCCTGAAGAGCTAACTGCTCTTCAGGGCATTCTTCACTTACATCACGGGGAAAAGCAACTAACACACCTGATTTTGTTAGTAGAAGAATCCGAGGGTCACCTCAATAAAATAGAGCGAGATCGCCCTTTCACTTTACATGGAGAAACGCCATCTCACATCTATTATGTCCATATGCCCTTAGAACAAAGCGAAACACTAGTCCATACAGTCCGCACAATTATCTCGAATGCTTTGCTCAGCGCTTATCAATCCTTTTCTAATGAGCTCGCACATCTATCCACTGATGCTATCTTTATTTTGAATGACGATAATCAAGTTTGCTTTAAGAATGATTTTGCTGCAAAGCTCCCAATAGCTATCACCGAGGCGCTTTTTCGATCACAACATATCGATGTGAAAAATCAAGCCCCAGACTCACAAACCCACATACTAGGCTCTTTTAGCATATCAGTAAAATCAATAACCGCGATGCATCAGCATTTTCGGATTGTATCCCTTAGCGACCAAAGCGAGAAGCACGATCTAAAATCTCAAATCCACACCATCGCATTCTACGACACTTTAACTAAACTGCCGAACAGGGTTTTAGTCAAAGAGCGACTGCATAATGAAATCGCTCGAATTCACCGGTCAAAGGCACAATTAGGTGTTTTCTATATCGATCTCGATGGCTTTAAATACATCAATGAGACCTTGGGACATTCAGCCGGTGACGAGCTTCTTACAGAGGTTGGACGTAGACTAGTGACAACCTTGCGAGAAGAAGACTTTGTGGCGCATTTATCTGCAGATGAATTTTTGGTCCTCGCATCCGGACTTCAAAAAAGCGAGTATGTTGGAAAAATTGCCGACAATATCTTAAAGGCAATTGGCGAACCCTACATTGTTTGCGGCAGAACCATCGTTCTTACGGCTAGCATTGGAATCGCATTAGCACCAGACGATGGCGACACTGAGACGCAACTCCTGACAAATGCAGAAATTGCTATGTTCCGAGCAAAAGAAAATGGTCGCGGCAAGTTTGAGTCCTTCACTCAAGAACTCAGCAACCTTGCGCAACAGCGCATGATCCTAGAACACGACTTGCGAAAAGCAATTCAAAATAGTGAGTTTGTGTCTTACTATCAGCCTAAGGTCTTAGCTAGCACAGAAAAAATAGTAGGCATGGAGGCACTAATCAGATGGAAGCATCCCGAACATGGTTTAATACCTCCCAACGTATTTATACCACTTGCAGAAGAGACAGGATTAATCATCCCAATTGGGGAGTCGATATTAAAACAAGCCTGTCTAGATAATCAACAGCTACAAGACGATGGCTACGAGCCTCTTGTCGTTTCTGTGAATCTTTCGATGCGCCAGTTTGAGAAACCGCAGTTAATTGATACGATTCAACAGATTTTAAGAGATACACGACTTTCGCCTAAGTGGTTAGAACTTGAGATTACAGAAAGTATTGCAATGCTAAACGTAGACACTACACTTCAAACGATTCGCTCTTTGCAAGGGCTTGGTATTCAAATCAGCATTGATGATTTTGGAACGGGTTACTCATCCCTCAGCAAGTTAGGTACCCTTGCTGTTGACAAGCTCAAAATTGATCGCTCATTTATATCAAATATGAGTTCCCAAAACCAAGACACAGCTATTGCGAGTACCATTCTCACTTTAGGTAAGCACCTGAATTTGCAGATTATCGCTGAGGGCGTAGAAACACCCGAGCAGGTAGATTTTTTGCGTGAACATTTCTGTGATGAACTGCAGGGCTATTACTTTGGAAAACCCATGACAATTGATGCTTTTAGATTACTACTTGGAGGGGAAAGACATGTTTAAATGGTTAGAGAGCTATTCTGTCGGTGTACCACTTTTTGATTCACAGCATCAAAAGATGTTTGATATGGCAAATCAATTGTTTGGTTATTTGCAAAGTCGTGACAACCAAAATGATATGAATGCAAATAT
>CALFXQ010000450.1 GCA_937958285.1 uncultured Fusibacter sp.
CCAGGTTATAATTCTAATAAAGAGTACCCCGTAGTCTACTTGTTTCACGGTCATGGCGCAGATCAAACCCAATGGCTAGAAGGCTTTCAGGGTAAGGCCATGCTCGATATGATGATTGACTATGAAGAAATCCCTCCCCTGATTGTCGTTTGCCCACAAATGGATGCAAGTTATGGACTTAATTCAGACACCATTAATCGCAGAAAATTGGCTGTCGAGGGCGATTTGTATATCGATGTGGGTTTGTACGAGGATTACCTATTTAAAGAGGTTTTTCCAACGATTGAAGGTAAATATGCCATCTCAAAAGATCCTGCTAAGCGCAGCATTGGCGGCTTTTCAATGGGCGGTCATATAGCCCTTCGATTAGGTTTTAGCCACCCAGACTTGTTTGGGAAAATAGGCGCACATGCTGCTCCCATAAAAACCGAAACTGTAAATTTCGATGGTTTTATTAAAGACACCTTGTATCCAACAGATGCTCTAAGAAAACAGCGAGACCCCTATTTAATGGTCGACAACATCGATTTAGCGAATACCTCTGTGTATTTAGATATTGGCATGCAAGATACCCAGCACCACATTGAAGGAGTTGAAGCCCTTCACCGCAAACTTCTAGCAAAAAACATAGCTACCCAGTTAAGTTTACCTGACGGAGGTCACGATGGAAATTACATCGCAAGCCAGTTTGTGAACTACTTTAGATTTTATGGGGAACAATAAAGGTGCCACCCTCGTGCCACCCTCGAGGGTGGCACCGCATCAAAAAAATCCACTTTCTTCAAATAGATGTTTTATTTGATTTGCTTGATCTTGATCATACTCAAGAATATAGGTATTGCCATCTGTTTTATCGAACAAGGCATTAATCTTAACCATCATATAATGAATCGGCGAAATTGAGGCAAAGGATTCATATGACGAAAAGAGGATCCAACGCCCGTAAAATGAACGAAGCCTATTGTCTTGTTGACCAAAATAAATCTCATAATCAGTGAATTCTTCATACATAAATGAGTAGTCTGTTTTGGTAGGTTTAAAATCACTTTCGGCAATCAAATGATACAAATTCTCAATGATTCTTGAATTTTCAATAACTACACTTTGAGTTACTTGCTTGCTCTTGGTTGGGCTTTTGGTTGGACTTTTGGTTGGACTTTCGGTTGTGGTCAATGACTCATCACCATAGTAAATTACAGTTACTGATGTAGGTATATCAGAAGTTATAAAACGATGATATTGAAGCATTTCAATCGCCTTTGTGTTAAAAAATATTAAGCCATAAAAACCTAACAAAGGCACTAAAAATGTGCTTATCAATGCTATTATAAACTTTTCTAGCTTATGGGGTTCAGTGATCTTCATGGGAAGCATGTTCTTGTTAATGGTTCTTAATACCTCTTCGCCATACTCTCGATAGGCATTAGCGCTAAAAGTTATCTGATATTCAGCATTTGACCCCTTAGGTTCTTCAATTGTTCTAAGACCAATTTTTGAAGAAGTGCCATATACCTTAAAAACTGTGGTCTCACTATGATCTAGAAGGCCAGCTTGTGTCTTATCAAAACCAAAATTCTTGAATGGTCTTTCAAGGCACATTTCTAAATCAAATTCCCTACTTCCCATAAGAACAAATCTTTTAGGAAAAAAACGAAAACCCAAGGCAAATACAGCCATCTGTAAGAACACAAAGACCATCAAGTAGATGAATGCTTGTTTGAGGGGCTGCATTTCAATAATAATATTGAATAGGATAGTTATTGAAATTAGTGCGACTCGGCTATATATCAATACCGGTTTACCAACACCTTCGCGCTCTCCTAGTTTTCGAGTGACGAAAATGCTAAATACAAATTCCAACCCAAAATAAATGGGATAAACTAAAAATCCAAGCATTCAAGTCCTCCATTTTTGTTTACCCATCCACTTTAATGTGATTAAAGCATCAGCAGTCAAGTGGTATTAAAGACCACGACATTATCGCTTGATCTTGTTCTCTAGCTTCTGATACACAAAAGAAATTCCCAGTAGCGCCAATCCAAAGGCGAAGTAACTAATGATTTTTTGGGCCAGGGGCAGGTCGATTGAATCCACCAAGAGCAGCTTGACTGTGGCTATAAGGGCCACTGCAAGGCCTGTTTTTCTTAGACTATCAATACTTCGAATGTACCCCCAAGTAATGTAAACAAGAGCAAAAGCAATGAGCGACAGGTTGAAAATTACATTGGCATAGGTGGAATCTACACGCAATATAAAGTTTTGAATGTAGAGGACCAATAGTGTCAGAGCTATAACCAATGCGCGCACTTGCAAGTTTTCTACACGAAATATCTGCTTTAAAAGGGTATTTAGGGAAAAGGCACCAAAGCTATGTATAGCCACTAAAAGCACCACCTCTAAGGCAAATCGAATGCCGTCGGTGTTATCATAAGATGCGCAGGCCAAGAGAACAAATAGAACCATGAGTCCACGACCCAAATGCATCAACACGTTTAGGGGAATATAACGTTCTAGATGAAGGCCATTACTGATTTTTCCTAACCCCACTAACACCATTGCATAAACAAAGACCGTTTCCACGCTAGTAAAGGAACCCAAGACTGCAGTGGCCAATAAAACAATCTGATGGGCGATTACAGATGCTGGCCAGATTAAGGCTGCAATTATTAGCCCTCTATTAATTGTCACTGATACAGACAAGTTCTCGACCTCTGTAAAGGATTTATCATTTGCCTCTTTTGTATATAACCAAGCAAGACCAATAGTGGAAAGGACCAAGGCAAAGGATTTGAAATCGATGTCGGGGTTAAATGTGCGAAACCGATCAAACAAAAATGGGTTTTGGATAATCAAGTCAATGGTAGTAAAAAGAAGCAAAGTGGCTCCCCAGAATTGAGCGGGTTTATAATTTTGCCTTAAGCTATAAGCGCAAAGTATAGTACCTTCAATGAGCCAGCCATAGAACCACAATTGTATTTGTTGACTAAATTGCAAGGGTACGGCTAAAGCGCCTAGGCCACAACCGAGAATAAAACTCAAATCTACTAGGCCTGTAGTTGAACTATAAGCAAACCAAGGCCATTTGTGCTTTATGCCATACCAGACAGCAAAATGGACTAGGCCATAAACTAAAGCCATTGTTCCTGCCCACTGGATAAGTACAAAGTGTTCGAGCATGGAGTAGGCGCTAAACACGTGCACCATTGCATTTAGGGTAAAGACGGCGCTAGTCAAGTCTAGACGCCAGTTTTGTAACTTTTGGAGTTTCTCTTGCCTTTCTGCTTTGTTCACGTGGGGTCTTGGGCTTAATTGACCCCCCACTACCAGTACAAAGTAAATGCCGAAATTGAGCGCTACCACTGCCAGGGCCACGACACTGCTAGGAAGAAGCAGGGCCAAAGCGTTAATGCAAAAGGCATCAAAGATAAAGCTTTGTATAATCACACCCCGCCAGTGCATGCGCCCTGCCAACACTAGCATAACTGCATTGAGCAAAAAGATATAAAAAATTGCTCCTGCAATGGGTAAATTGTCGATACCCTCCACCACTACATAGGCTAAAACAGGTAGATAGCCACCTGCCAGGGCCAAGATGGCTAGCACCTGACTGCGTTGTTGCCATGCTAGGTATATCGAAAGACCCGCAGTGGTCGCTGCTATGGCTAATGCGGGCATAAGCGGCAAAATTTTGAGGTAAAAGGCACTAACAAAAGTAGCTGTATATAAGATGCCAATGCCACCGCCAATAAGAGCCATGGCCAATGACTTATAATCTCGCTTAGACAAGAAGTAACCCAGAACTGTAAAGCATAAGCCTAAAGCGTAAAAGGCGATACTCTTGGCCACTTCGCCGAAGTAGTTGTTATACGCATATTGACCAGCCAATACCACAGCTCCTAAAATGAGCACAATGCCAATTTTATTGATTACATTTAAGCCCCACTTCATTTCAAGGCCTTTTTTGCCATCGGCATTAGGACGTACAGTCTTAGCTTTAGGCTCTGACCCTTGAGGTGCATCATTGACAGGCACAGCCCTCTGTCTTCGCTCTATTGCCGTTTCGTGAGCCTCTTGTACATGGGCTTGAGCCTCTTTGGCCCCTTGTACCACATGGGCCTGAGCTGCTTCTACATGGGCCTTTAAACGCCCCCTTATTTCCGATAGCTCCTTGCGATAGGCCTCGTTTAATTGGGGCGCTAATAGGGCCGCCTTTTCTTGATATAAGTCGATGTAGCCCTGAAGCTCGGCCTGAAGGGCCAGTAGAGCTTGAATCTGTTTTGTTTCAATGTTTTTTATGAGGCGTTTTTGTTCCTGAGCCAGATTAACCACTGAAAGAGCCTTTAGTTCTTCGATCTGCTTGTTTTTTTCCGACAAGAGAAACGTTGCCTGCTCAAGTGTTTCCTGCAGGTCTTGAAGGCTCTTTTGCTGGGTCTCTAACAGTGCTTGTTGCTGCTTTTGCTGGTGAACCAAACCTTCATTTTCGGCCATAATTTGTGCATAGCCCAAGGTACTGAGCATGTCTTCAAGCTCAACAAGGGTTTCTTTATGGCGGTTAATAATGCCTATGTAATCGTGATTTTGTGACATGAGGACCTCTACTTGGCAGGGGGGTATGTTGGTGCCACCCTCGAGGGTGGCACCAACAAAAATTATAGCACACGTGCATTAGGTTAATAGGCGAACACAACCTTAAATTTACCTTAAGCAAACCTAAGCTTACAATTTATAACTATTGTCATGCCGACTAAATGGCTTAAAAACATAAGCAGTATGTATTTTAGATTGACAACACAAAAGGGTACATTTACAGAACAACGCTGTAAATGTACCCTTTTTTAATAAAAATCCACTTTCTTCACATAGCTGTTTTATTTGATTTGCTTGATCTTGATCATATTCAAGAATAAAGGTATTGGCATCTGTAAACACAGTGACTGCTAAGTAGATACATGCTTCTTCGAAGCGCCATATCTCAACGGGATAAACTAAAAAATCAAGGCCTAAACTGTGCGCTCTTGCAGATTCCTCACTCCCCTGAATACTACTGACCCTCTACAAGTGAAACTGCAGCATTCATAACTGTATCTCGATTATTCAAATAGTCTGCAATAGGTTGGATCACATTGATGTCTGGCATAATGCCCCTACCTGGCGAAAGTCCATTTACATCAACTGCCCACGCGAGTGTAGATGTTCTGTAATGTATTTGTGTTTGTGGTAGCAGAATATCGTATGAGGCATCGGTGCATGCATAAGATGCTCCAGATTCTTCTCCTATAAAGGTGCCAATGTTTTGATGTTTTAGGAGTGCCAGAAGATGACCAGTCGATGAAAAACTTCCGCCACTCATTAAGGTGTAGAGCTTTCCAGAATAATGGTTTTGTGCAAGTGGTACATTGGATTTTAGGCCATCGTAGTAATCGATTGCATCTTGTGTAAAATAAGGTTGGCTCACCTTTGCCAGATAACTAAAGAGATGACTGGTTATGTAAGGATCACCGCCTCCATTTTCGCGAACATCTAGTATGACTTGATCAATGTGCTTCTCTTTAACATCTAAAAAAAAGGAGTCAATAAATGCTTTAAAGTCTGTGATTGTGTATCCACCATAAGGATAAAAGCTGTACATGCTTAGAACAGCGTATTTTTCCTCGAAACGGCTAGTATATGGCTCGCTGTTTTCTTGATACAGCGGCTTGTTTATAGCAGTCATGTCGTCGTTAGTAGCGCCCTTCACAACCAATTGTTTAGTTTCGCGTTTATCTTCTGTTTGAAAGGCAAGTTCGTATGTCTTTGAGTTGTCGATAAAATTGTAAAAATAATATCTAAACCATCCATTCAATAAGAAGTCTTTATGTGTCTCGTTAGTGCCATCCGCAGATAAAAAACTAAATAGCTCTTGTCTAATTGCTTGTATTGACCTTCCATTAATACTGAGCAGTTCTGCACCAAGAGGCACGCGTGGGTCCATACCATTTTGAACGACGTAAGCGCGACCTTCAATAAAGTGTACGGGCAATGGAAAGTACAGGGCTTCCAGTGACAATTTTTGTTGATAGTCTTCGGAATAGCTAATAGTGGTGTGTCCACAGTTGAGCTTCGATACAATTGGCGCGAGAATCTGCAAGAACTCACGCTGTGTCATGCCCTCTTCGATTAGGGTATATTGGCTTTTTAGCGTTGCTGTAAGTGCGTCGATGTCGGTGTAAATCTTTGGATGCTCTGAAAGTATCGATTGCTCTAAACGCTGAAAATCCTCTTGTAGCGCAACTTTTGTGTAGTGGACTTCATTAGAAAGCACTTGGGCTTCCATTTGCACTTCTATTCTTGCCTCTGAGGATTGCTCACATGCTGTCATGATCATAAGCACAATAAGTAATATTAGTCCTTGGAACCTTCTATTGCATCTCATAATGCTTTCCTTTCTCAGGCATAGTTTTGATCAACAAACGCGCGCCACTGGTTCCAAAAGGTTGCTTCACTGCAGCCCAGAACTTCGATAAATGCATAGGGCTTTCTAATAAATGCGGCAATTTTTTCATAGCCAAAGTTCTGGTGCATGAAAGCCCCTACTGTGTACGCCAACTCATAACCGCCCGTATCTTTAAACAATAAATAGGAGTTGGCCATATGTTCAAAATGAGAAAGAGACACAATCTCCTTATGCTCCCTTACCACCTTTTTAATTCTCTCGGAAGTCAACCATTGTCCTTCGTACACCGAGACCATTTGTAATAGCCAATATGGTACTTGTGGGTTGATTTCGCTGATTATCATTTGAGTCAGCAAGTGCACAGCAGCCATGTCCTGTGGTAACTCAGTAAAATAGCGGTTAGGAGCTAGATGTATAATACCCCAAAGGCATCCACCTCTTAGCCAATCAGGACCTTCAATGAGTCCGAGTGCAGAGTGTAGTCTTTTTTGTGTTTCATGACTGTACACCAGTATTTTATGTGTTGGCACATATAATAGATGGTCAAAAACTTTTGAGCAATATTTCTCTAAAGTCTCAGCCAGTTTTGGCATTATGACCACATCCCATTGGCCTTTAAAATAGAAATGTTCAGTTTCAAGATTTAACACGCCGCCGTATACTTTTTCGACAACTGCTTGCATCTCGTTTCTCACACAGGCCTCTTCGGTTACTAAGGGTGAGTAATAAAAGGTTCTCCCTTTTGCTTCGTAGGCTAGAGCACCTTTTTTGACCAGTCTTGCAAGTAGAGTCTTGACTGTAGTCGGTTCCCAGGCCATTTGGGTTTGCATTTCGGCAATTAGCGTTTTTGATGTTGCAGGCGCTTGGTCCCAAATCGCGCGCATAATCTGCCATTCAGCCTCTGTAATATGATGATCCATTTAAACCTCTTATCAAGTTGTTATGACTTATGCTGCCTAGACTTATCACAGGTCAACAGTCGCAATATAGCATTTCTTATGTAAAGTTGTTTAGTTAAGTCTACATCTGTAGTCTTATTTTGTCAACTGTAATGCATGGTGCCACCCTCGAGGGTGGCACGAGGGTGGCACCATATTCTACTTGACAAAGTCAATTTGCATCTGTTAGTATAAGACAAATCACTTTAGCAAGGTAAAGTACTTTGTTAAAAACAACAACAACTAGCATCTACTGAAAAAGAGGTACTAAACATGTTAAATTTCACTAATCGCACATTTTTGCGCGCAAGCGTACATCATCATCACCTGTAGAGTCTGCAATTAGTGGCTTATTCCACTCGATGCAGGCTCGCCTTGGCGTGAGTCGCATCAGGTGGTGGTTGAACGAGCAAACCTCCTTCTGTGCGAAGGGGGTTTTTTTATTGTCAAACTTACAGAAAGAAAATTTTATAAACACACTAAAGGAGAATTTTATGAACACACTTAAAGGTCTTTATAACAATCGCGTTTGCATGGTTATGCTGAGCGATAGAAGGCGTGCCAATTGCGATAGCCAACTTATAAATGGCGATCGATGGATTGCTCTCGAAAATCAAGATGGCACCTTTACCTGGATCGATCAGTGGCAAAATACGACTCAACGCATCGACAAAAGCATATTGCAGGGACTTCTAAATACTTTAAATCAAAACACTTCAAATCAACCCAGTTTAAATCAGCCCAGTTTTAAAGGAGGCCCAGATGTCAGTATTCACTAGTTCAATGAAAGTCCTCATTCCAAAGGGTCGCATGGAAAATGCGATTCTTGAGTCTCTCGAATCCCGTGGCATTGCATTTGAGAAAGCTGCTTCTCGCAGCTTGTACTACTCTGGTGTTGGCGTTTCGATTGATATCATTCCCCTCAAAAGTCAAGATATTTTGACCTATATGGAGAAGGGCTTAGCGGATTACGCCATACTTGGCGAAGATATTCTTGCAGAAAGTGCGTTAAATTACAAGGTGTTGGCACCGCTTAAAATGGGAGAATGCCGTATGAGTTTGGCTGGCTACCCCTATTTTCCACTTAGTCGTCAGTCCTATTTGCGCATTGCCAGCAAATATCCGATTCAAGCTGCTGAGGTGTTAAAGGATCTAGGGATAGATGGCGAAGTGATTACGCTGCAATCTTCTGTGGAGCTTGCGCCGATTTTAGGGTTTGCAGATGCCATACTGGATATTGTGGAAACGGGTTCAACGCTGCGAGACAATGGTTTAGTCGAGTGGTTTCCCATAAGACCTGTGACGTCGGTGTTGGTGGGTCGCCAGGGCATTTCGGGTCAATATGCTGAGCAGGAAATGCTTCTCTCTCTATTATTGGGGGCCTTGCCTGTGAAAAAGGAGACTGGTTATGCGCTATGTGGCTAATGTAGAAGATTTAGATGACTTTAAAATTCAAAGAGAAAACCTGATTGATCCTGAGGTTTCCGAAAGGGTGGCGCGAATTTTAAATGCGGTCAATGCTGGCGGAGACAGGGCTTTAATGCAGCTTACTGAAACCTACGATGGCATGCGCTTTGAAAATGCGAAGGACTTTAAGGTGCCTGTCACCCAGTTGCGAGAGGCTTTAGAGGCTCTTGAGCCTGGGCTCAGGGAGGCGCTGGAGCTGGCCGCCGCCAACATTCGCACCTTCCACCAATTGCAGCGGCCCGAGTCTATGGTGTGGGAGCAGCGAGGCAAGCGCGTCGCCCTGCGCCTGGACCCCCTGCCCCGCGCCGCCTTGTACGTGCCAGGGGGTATGGCGGCGTACCCCTCCAGCGTGCTCATGAACGCGATCCCCGCGCAAGTGGCGGGGGTGCCCGAAATCGCCGTCTTCACCCCGCCCACCAGGGATCGCCACCAGCGCCAAGCGGTATACGCCACCTGCGCCCTCCTCGGCCTCACCGAAGTCTACACCCTCGGAGGCGCCCAGGCCGTGGCCGCCGCCACCTTTGGCACCGAGACCATCAAGCCCTGTGCCATTATCACTGGGCCTGGCAATCAGTACGTAACAGAGGCCAAAAGACAAGTGATGCACCAAGTAAAAATAGACATGTTAGCAGGTCCCTCGGAGCTCTTAATCGTTTGCGACGAAAGAGCAGACCCACAGTATATCGCAGCAGACCTGCTGGCTCAGGCGGAGCACGACAGCCAAGCTGGACTTTTCTTGGTGGTTATTGGCGACCCCATGACTACAGCTGCCTTGGCCAAACGCATTCAAGGGTCAATTCTAGATTTGCTCACCATTGGGCCCTCGCAAAACGCTGCACTTAGCATACAAAATCTCGCGGTATATGGATGTCCCTCTGTTTATATTGCCTCAAAAGTGTCTAATGCCATTGCACCTGAGCACTTGTCGCTGCAATTTGAAAACTGTGAAACCGCCACAGATTACTTTACTGCCGCGGGTTCCATTTTTGTGGGCAACTACACGCCAGAGGCGGTGGCCGACTATGCCGCGGGGGCAAATCACGTACTACCTACCGCCGGTACTAGCCGCTTCACCAGCGCCCTTGGCGTGGCCACTTTTCAAAAGGCGACACAGGTTGTGTGCTACACCAAAGAGGGTCTGCAAGCAGATGGTCTGGCGAGCATGGTGATTGCTCAGCGCGAGCGTCTGCCCTACCACGCCAAGAGCCTAGCCCTTCGCTTAAATGAAAGTTTAAAGCTCTGCGCCAACGAAAACACCGAGGCCTTCTGGCTAGATGGGCCTTTAGAACAAGCGCTCCTTGCTGAGTTGCCAAATACCGTGCGCACCTATCCAGAAGATGGCTACAATTCGCTCCAATTACAGTTATTGACTATGCTTCAAATGCTATTTCCAGATAAAGGTGCATTGCTCGCGGGTGGTTATGCCTCTACCACTGCCTTTGAATCCAATCAGAATACCGAAAACACCTTACTAGATTCCCTCGCCCTAGGCAATGGCTCCGACGAACTCTTAGACGTGTTGCTGAGGGCCCTTCTTCCAGCAGGGACTAAGGTGGCGCTACTGAACCCCACTTTTTCTGAGTATGAGCGGTTTCTTAGCATCAACAAACTTGTGGGCGTAAGCATAGAAAGCGATCCACACACAGGTTTTTACTGTCCAGATGCTTTGCTACAAAATTTGATAACTGCCTCTAAAACCTGCGGCGCAGTTCTACTATGCAATCCCAATAACCCCACTGGGCAGCGCTTCGACGACTCGTGGATCAAAGGTCTTATTTCACAGATGTCGCCCACATGCCTGTTGATTTTAGATGAGGCCTATATGGACTTCTCACCAGAACAAGACTCAGAGCCTTGGTATGCTCTTGAGTTTGAAAATGTGATACAGGTGCGCACCTTGTCGAAGGCCTACGGTGCGGCAGGGCTAAGATTGGGGTATGCCTTTATGGCTCCGTCGCTAAAGAAAGATGTGCAGCCTTATCTTGCCCCTTACCGCCTCTCGCACCCCACGGTGCGCCTTGCCTCAATGGCCCTTGCCACCCTAAGCACCCAAAGGGGAAGCGCGCTCTTTTTTCAAAATCGGTCCGCCATGCTCATCGAAAGAGCCAAACTCCTACAGTTTCTCCACCTGCCTTCTGGCATACAGCTGTCTGGCAACTTCCTTTGGCTTAGCCTTTCCTCGATGCAGCACCAAGCACTTGAGAATAATCACCTGCGGGTGCGCACCTTCAGTGGACACTGGGCGCCCTTTGTGCGCATTACAATAGGCACCCCCATGCAGATGCAGTTGATCACAAATAGCCTACAACAAGGAGTTCAGCCTTATGAAAGCACCCACTATGCTCTCGCGTAAGACCCGCGAAACAGATATCACCTTAACATTAAACCCAAATGCCCACTTAGTCCCAAACGTATCCACTGGCCAACCTATGCTCGATCACTTGCTACTTCAGCTGTTTACGTACATGCCCCTTGCAGGTGCTCTACAGGCCACTGGCGACTTGCCCATCGATGCCCATCACCTGAGCGAAGACATTGGCTATGTGCTCGGTCGTTATTTAAAACGCACACAGGAATCCCTACAATCCAGCGGAATGAACATTAGGCGATTTGCCGAAGTCTATCAGGTTATGGATGATTGTGTGGTCTGGCTCGCCTTAGACTTTGGAGGCCGCAGCTATATAGATGTGAGAGGCTACGATGACCTGGTACTCAGCGAAGGCAAGGTAACGGGCGAGTGCATTTTAGAATTTCTGAGCGCCATGACCAGAGAAGCGCAGTTCAGTCTACATGGCGAGTGGATTCGCGGCAATAAAAGCCATCACGGCGCAGAGGCTCTTTTTAAGGGGCTCGGTCGCCTTTTGGGAAAAGCCCTTAGGCCTTTGGGCACATCATCCACTAAAGGGTCAATCACTTGGGAGGAACAATGACGATGATTGTAATTCTTGACTACGGCGTAGGCAACTTAACGAGTCTCAATAACTGTTTTAGTCGTCTAGGCTATCAAAGCACCGTTTCTTGTGACCCAAGGGCCATAGAAGACGCTCAACTTTTAGTACTTCCAGGGGTTGGGCGTTTCGAAACAGCAGCTATAGCACTAGAGCGATCCGGCACCCTATCTGCACTCGAATCTAGACGTGCCAGCGGCAAACCTATTCTCGGAATCTGCCTGGGCATGCAGCTTTTCTTTGAAGACTCCGAGGAAAGTCCTGGCGTAAGAGGTCTTAGCTGGCTTAAAGGCAGCGTTGTAAAGATACCAACGACTCTGCCCCTTCCACATATGGGCTGGAACACTTTAAATGCTAGTGCTAAGGGATTAGAAAATCTAAAAATGCTCAAACTAGATGGGGATTCCCTCAGCGGCACATCATGCGAGGGTCAAGATATGTATTTTGTGCACAGCTATCAGGTCGCACCCGCAGATGATGCCCTTGTGATGATGGCAACCACTTATGGATCCTCATTTCCTGTTTTT
>CALFXQ010000451.1 GCA_937958285.1 uncultured Fusibacter sp.
ATGGGGTGGGCACTTTTGTTTACATGCGCTTTAATGATGGGGTGGGCACTTTTGCTTTACGCTCACCCTAAGGATGGGGTGGGCACTTTTGTTTACATGCGCTTTAATGATGGGGTGGGCACTTTTGCCTTACGCTCACCCTAAATATGGGATGGGCACTTTTGTTTACATGCGCTTTAATGATGGGGTGGGCACTTTTCCCTTACATGCGCTTTAAAGATCGGGTGGACACTCAAAGGGCTGAAGATTGATTCAAGTACAACGCCTCAAATTGATCTGCCGCACATGGCTTACCAAGATAATAGCCTTGAATAGCGTCACATCCCAAGCGTTTTAAAACATCGAACTGACCTACTGTTTCGACGCCTTCTGCGATCGTTTTTAAGGACATTCCCTTTGACATCATGGTAATCGCCTGAACGATAAGTTGGTCTTGAGAATCTACCTCAATATTGTCGATCAATTCCTTTGCAATCTTAACTGTGTGCACTGAAAATCGCTTTAGATAACTAAGCGCTGAATAGCCTGTACCAAAATCATCGATGGAAATGGTAAAGCCCATTTGAGAAAGTTTGTTAAACATGTTTTCTACGTGTATGTTGGCATTTAAGGCCCCAGTTTCTGTGATTTCTAAGTCAAACCACATAGGGAGTACTTGTAGACTTTTGCAATGTTGCTCTAGTTGGGGTAGAAAGTCGACACTGTCAAAGAGTAAGGCAGATACATTTATCCCCATTCTAATGGGCTTTGAAGCTTCCGCCGACGCATTGAACTTTGGGTACTTGCTCAACCAGTCGCGCATTTGGCGCATGGCGGTCTCGAAGATCCAAGTGCTGAGATCGGGAATCATGCCGATTGCCTCTGCTGTGGGAATAAATTCAGCTGGAGAGATAAACCCTTCTTCAATGTGGTACCACCTGATCAAAGCCTCCATGCCAATCAAAGCACCTGTCTCAGTACTAAATTGTGGCTGATAGTACAACATAAAATCAGTAGAGAACTGAGCATTAAAAAGTAAGTGCTCAATGTGGTTTCTTCGAATAATCGCGCTGATAAAGTCATCGGAATACAAGGCAACTTTTGCCATATAGTGACTATTCTTTGCGTGATTCATTGCAATATCTGCAGATTTTACGAGCGCTTCAGGGGTTTCGCCATCTTGAGGATATCGTGCTACTCCGATGGTGATAGAGAAGTAAAATCTAAAATGCGCGATGGATATGGGCTGTTTCATGGCTTCAATTAAACGTTCACTTAGTATTTGCAATGCATCTGAACAATTAACTCTCAAGAGTACACCGAATTCATCACCACCAATTCGGGCAAGTATATAATCATGCTCGGCATAGTCTGCGCTGACTGTCTCGTCAATCACTTTTCCAATCGCGATCAACACTTGATCGCCCATATCATGTCCATGAATATCGTTGACCACTTTAAAGCGATCAATGTCTATATGCAGAATCGAGAATTGCTCAGCGCTACCAGAGATGCCATTTATACCATTTCTCATTTGAAGCACTAAAGACTCACGATTGGCAAGACCAGTGAGACTATCGGTTTTTGATTTCATCTCTAAAATGTGATTTGCTTCTACCAATTGTCTTGTGCGCTCTTCAACCAAGCCTTATAGATGTATACTCGAATAACGTTCCTTTTCTAGAAGTGCTTCAATCATCATCGACTTTTGTAAATAATGACTAATAAAATAATACAAAAGCACTGAAAACAAACATAAGAATAAGTCTATCATCTCTAGATAATTTAAGATTGTCAAAATAATTGGCACAAACAGAAACAACCAGATGATTCGAGTCGTCTTAAATTCAAGTGGTGAAAACCTCTGTAGATGAATTGCGCGCCCAGGCCGCACCATTTCGTTTATGCCAGCAGCGGCAATGAGAAAAAGTGACAGTAAATAATGCAGGTCCATCAGACCGTTCGCTACATAAGTGTCTCTTAAATAGTAATAGACATACTGCATGTCAACAGAAGCATAGGTGATTAATCCCATTAATAAAAGAACCACAGAATGAGAGACTTTACCTTCTCTACCAGATGTCATTAGAGCCATTAACAGAAGAACCGTACCTACATCTGTAAAAATTAATATGCCCAAAGTCCAGAAGTTGTGCGTAAAGAGTTCAATGGGGTCCTTTTGCGGAATATAGAGTCGCAGCAAAATAATCATAATCAACGACAAGATTACCGACAAGTCTAATGCCAGCTGTATGCCACGCCATTTTTTAAAATTGCCAATAAAGTAAGTGCCAACAGCGATAAACATAAATGCATTTGACATCGAGTAAATATTTTCCAACCACGGTAGCACAGAAGGATCTAGTTGATTAAAAGCCACAATCATCCAAAGTATATCCCCTAGTGCCCATACGCCCAACATAAGAAATAAAAAAAACCAAATAAACCGAGAGGACTTTAGATGTAAAAATACCCAAAATGCAGAAAAAGTCAGTCCAAGCATAAATAGCGATGTCGAAACATTAGACAGCAACTCACTGGTAAACATACCGACAATATACAAGGCAAACCACAAAAAAGACCAACCCAAAAAGAGAAAGCCCACGCGCACACGACGCACATGAACCTCATATTCTTCTAGTAGGTTGATCGTTTTCGGGTTGTCCATAACAGCCTCCGGCTACATCATAAACTTAACTTTCATCATCGCATTCATAAATAGCGCGATAGTGATCATTAGCAAGAGCGCTAGTTCGAGTGCAATATACATACCATAGTGCATCCACTGATTCTTGTAATAGGGATGTTGCCGCTTCCAGAGGTAATAGATGCCAATCGACATAAGGGATGTGACCAGTTGTGTGATTTGCATCACAACTGTAGAGCCAAAGAAAAAGGGATATATATAGGCAAAATGCTTTAAATCTGGCGCTGCAAACCCGTATACATACCATTTTACACTAACTGTTAGCAATACTGCAATGTAAAATACCGTACGTCCCTTTTTTTCTCTCTCAACTTGAGCAAAGCGATAGTATGCTATTATAACAAAAAGTCCGATAGCAATCATATACTTGGCATCCATGAGCATAATCATTGCATATAAAAAACCAATCACCAAGCTGTTGCCTATACCCATCACTGCGGACATTACAAGGGGCATCCAATCGACCTTTGTGAGCTTCTGTGCCTTTTCGATCCACGCTTGTCCTTCGCCAGCCATGCGCAGATGACCAAGGCCCCCTCTACGATCCACCCATAGTATAACGCGGGTGCCGCTAAGTTTGGTTGCCTTATAAAAGACAGGGTAATCGCGGGTAAGGGTCAACCGATTGTTGGCGATTAATCGATCTGCTTGGCGACTTAAAAGCGATATGTTTACAATTTTACCACTTTCTGTTTGTGGGTATCGCGACATCTCACCGGTTAAGCTAACAGTCTGCGACATGCCCAATACGTAATCTACCTTGTTGCCATCGACTTGAATGAGTTGCGGTTCTAAACTCGTGGCCACATGATAATAGTAGTATACCCCTGTTTGATTCAAATCACGCACATCGTAATGCCAGATACCGATAACTGTGGGAGCACTTGGATTTAAGTGCTGATAAATATGTGAGGCCAGGGTCAATTGGTCGCCAACAAGCATCATATCTCTAATCATGCCATATTGCTTCTTGTCTTGAGGGGTTCCAAGTACAATGGATTCGAGCCCTTCTCCCCTTTTGTAGCGATAAAGATTGGAGCCAGAATCTGCATCGATTACAAAATAGCATGTGGAGCCATCTGTCGTTTGAAGGGCGACTAAATTGCGCAGGTTTTCATAGCCTGTAATCGTCTCTAACACCTGACCGTTTTCAATCAAAACAACGGAAGAATCATCACCTGCAACAATCCAATCCTCAGTAATGTCAAACTGTTCCGCACTGTTATGAACGAGAACTGGCTGTTCAAGGGATAGCTTAGATGCAGATAAAAGGATGGGTACCTGCCACAGCTTTTCTCTATCGGATACAAAAGCGCTCATTTGCTGCTTATTTTGTATGAGCTTTAACACCTTTGCATTGGAAGCGGGCATGGTTAAGTCTACCGATTCCTTTACCTTTGCGGTGGCATCTAGGGTCTTTACGTTCAGCGACCCCTCTTTTAACTGTGCAAACACTAACAAATTGTCAGATTCACTTTCTAAAACATCGATCGCTCTGTGATCTAAAGTGATGTCTGAGGCTACATCAATTGCCATCGACCAATCATCTGAAGGTTGCCTGATTTCCGATGCCTTCTCCAATAGCGTGAAACCCGTAATCACCAAGAGCACTAGGACCGTTGTCCACAAGTGCCATGTTAACCACCATGGGTATTTTTTTTTCATTTCTTCCCCCTAAATACATCTTTTCTAGTAAAAAAGCGCTGCCCTTGGGCAGCGCTTCCTAAGTAAACATAAAGTAAGAAATGAGGGCGAAGATTGCAAATAATCCTAGGAATACAGGACCTATGGTCATTGCCATGGCAATCATAAGCGCTACAAAATCACCTTTTTCTAATTCAATGTCTACTTTATCTGGATCGAGGTGCCTTTTTTTCAAGACTTCCCGTACTTTTGCAAACATGCTAGCCTCTTTCTAGAAAGCTTATTGCTTCTAAATCTCAC
>CALFXQ010000452.1 GCA_937958285.1 uncultured Fusibacter sp.
AAACGACAAACAGTCCATCGTTTTACCCATGTGGTCAAACAACCTTCAAACCATCGTCAAAGGAGATTTAGCATGTTGAAATTCATCTTCAGGCGCTTAACAATTGGTATGTTCACCTTACTTATCATCATCACCCTCACTTACTTTCTCATCAACCTGGCACCTGGAGATCCAGTTTCGGCTAAAGTAAGGCAAATGCCCGACAGCGCCCGGGCCAACATCGAAAAGAAGTACGGTTTAGATAAACCGCTATTCGAGCGTTACTTAATCTATATGCGCCAGCTCTCACAATTTGATTTAGGGGATTCGATTATCTACGTAGGACGATCCGTAAACGATACCATTGCAACCAATGCACCTGTCACCGCTAGAATTGTTGGATTATCGCTTGTATTGCAGCTGATCATCGGCTTGACTTTGGGTACACTCGCGGGCATTATGCGCGAAAAAGTCTTTGATCACGTTGTGCGCGTGGCAGTCGTCTTGTTTATTTGTATTCCAAGTTTTGTATTTGCCGCACTACTGCAATACTTTATCGCTTTCCGATTGAAGCTTACGCCAATATTTGGATGGGGCGAACCCATTCACTACGTCTTGCCAATTATCGCGATGACCATCGGCGGTTTGGCTGGATACACAAAATTTATGAGAAACAGCACCATCGGTGTGATTCACGAGGATTATATTGTCACCGCCAAAGCCAAAGGATGCTCGCGGTGGCAGATGATTCGCAGACATGTTCTGAGAAATGCATCCATTCCCATTATTACCATGCTTGGCGGCTCTTTAGCCGGACTCTTTGGCGGCACTTTTATTCTAGAATCCTTCTTTGGAATCCCCGGATTGGGGTCTTACTATGTAAAAGCTGTACAAGATTCGGATTACAGCATGATTATGGGTCAAACGATCTTTTTCGCGGCGGTATATATTCTGGCACTCATTTTAGTAGATATTTTATACGGGCTAGCCGATCCTCGCATTCGCATTGGCAAAAGCAAAGCGTAGCACTTTTAGGGGGCAAACACCATGATTGACAAGCACATCGTAAACACAATCATAGAAGGTCTCGAGAATCCCTTTGAAATCGTGGGATGCGCAGACCTCGACGCAGAAAAAATCGAACGCGTCAGTTTAACCTATTGGAGAGATGTCTGGAGACGATTCAAAAAGAACAAACTCTCTTACATAGGTCTCTTGCTTTTAGTAGGTGTTGTTCTGCTCACAATCTTCGGTCCGCTTGTGAGCGGACAAGACTTTGCTTATATGGATTACGCCATCAAAAACCAAAGTCCAAGTACAGCTCACTGGTTTGGAACAGACAGTTCAGGTCGCGATATTTTTACACGAGTCTGTATTGGCGGTCGCATTTCGATTGTGATTGGCCTAGCCTGTACTGCGGTGATGTTTATTGTCGGCGCAGTGCTGGGTGGCATCGCAGGTTACAAGGGTGGTGTTTGGGACGATGTTATAATGCGCATTGTAGAAATTGTCGTTAGCATGCCCTATATGGTCATCGTCATCATTTTGTCGGTCAGCCTTGGCCGCGGCGTATTCGCACTGATCTTGGCCATGACGCTCACCTCCTGGGGTGGAACCACAAGGCTTGTACGGGGTCAGATTCTTCAGATAAAAAACCAAGAATTTGTACTCGCATCCAAGGCCTTAGGCGGCAACAGTACGCGAATTATCACAAAGCATCTATTGCCAAATGCCATGGGCATTTTAATGGTCTCAATTACATTCGCAATCCCAGGATTTATATTTAGCGAGGCAGCTCTGAGCTTTTTAGGGTTGGGCATTCAGCCCCCCGATACCAGTTGGGGCGCATTGGCATCATCAGCTAGAAATGTGCTGATGTTTCACCCCTTGCAGCTCTTCTTCCCCTGCCTGATGATAATTATCACCATGTTGGCTTTTAATCTGATAGGCGACGGTCTGACAGACGCACTTGATCCCAAGTTAAGAGATTAAAGGAGACCCTTGTGAACGACAATAAAGTACTCGAAGTAAAGAACCTAAGGGTCACCTTTAAAACATACGCCGGTCTTGTGCAAGCGGTGCGGGGCATTGACTTTCACCTAAACGCCGGCGAAACACTGGCAATTGTTGGAGAGTCTGGTTGTGGAAAAACAGTGACCTCGAAAGCCATTCTGAGAATTTTACCCTCTCCTCCTTCTGAAATTTCAAAAGATACGCAAATTCTTGTAGACGGTGTGGATTTAACTAACTTAAGCGATCGGGAAATGATCAAAATCAGGGGCTCAAAAATTTCAATGATCTTTCAAGATCCCATGACCTCCTTAAACCCCACCATGAAGATTGGACTTCAAATTGCTGAATCCATTGTCATTCATCAAAAAAAGTCCAAGGCAGAAGCGCTTTTAATGGCCAGAGACCTTATAGAAATGGTGGGCATTCCCAATGCCGATGCGCGCCTCAAGCAATATCCTCACGAGTTCTCAGGTGGCATGAGACAACGGGTTATGATCGCAATTGCACTTGCATGTAATCCCAAGATCCTCATTGCCGACGAACCTACCACAGCTCTAGATGTCACCATTCAAGCTCAAATCATGAAATTGATGAAAGCACTTCAGAAAAAACTAAGTACCGCCATTATCTTAGTTACACACGATCTTGGCGTCGTGGCAGAGGTGGCCGATCGCATTCAAGTAATGTACGCTGGTGTCATTGTGGAGACAGGGCTTTGCGAAGACATCTTTTACCGCCCCAAACACCCTTATACCTGGGCACTTTTAAACTCTGTTCCTAGGCTTAGCACAGACAACAAAGCTCAACTATATGCATTGGCCGGAACTCCCCCAGATCTACTGAATCCACCTACAGGTTGTGCCTTTGCCGCCAGATGCGAATATTGCATGCAAATCTGTCGCGTGCAGGCTCCAGAGCACGCACAGGTCACAGAACATCACCGCGCCTCATGCTGGCTCCTCCATGCCGATGCGCCACCTATAACGAACAGTAGTGTTCACGTAAAAGGAGGCGCTACATGCTAAAGGAAAAATTAATCGTGGTAGATAGTTTGTCTAAGCACTTTAAGCTGGGCAAACACACCACGTTGAAGGCCGTCGACGATGTCTCATTCGATATTTACAAAGGAGAAACATTAGGCCTTGTCGGCGAGTCTGGTTGTGGAAAGACCACTTGCGGTCGCACCATTATGGGTTTATACCAGGCAAGCGCAGGTAATGTTACCTACCAAGGCAAAGGGGTACATAACGTCTCTTCTAAAGAGAAGCTAGCCCTAACTAAAAAGATGCAAATTATCTTTCAAGACCCCTATGCAGCTCTCAATCCGCGTATGACCGTTGGCGACATTATCTGCGAGGGAATCGACATACACAAAATGTACACAGGCGAGAAGCGAGCCCAAAGAACGCGACAACTGCTGGATCTGGTAGGACTCAATCGCGAACACGCGTCGCGTTTTCCTCACGAATTCTCTGGTGGACAAAGACAGCGCATCGGCATTGCAAGAGCCCTAGCGGTAGAACCGGAATTTATCGTGTGCGACGAACCAATCTCAGCTCTCGATGTATCTATCCAAGCCCAAGTAGTGAACTTGATGATTTCACTCCAAAAGGAATTACAACTCACCTATCTGTTCATCGCCCACGACCTCTCTATGGTAAAGCACATATCAGATCGCGTTGGCGTGATGTATTTGGGCAATATGGTTGAACTCACCACGAGTGATAACTTGTTCTCAAGCCCACTTCACCCCTATACCCAAGCGCTCTTGTCGGCGATCCCCGAACCAGATCCTATTTACAGCCGTCAGAAGGCACACATCCTATTAGAGGGAGAAATCCCATCACCACTAGATGTGAGATCTGGATGTAGCTTTGCCAGTAGATGTCCAAAGGTAATTTCCCAGTGCCATGTGCTAAAGCCTGCGCTTCAACCTGTACGAAATGGCCATTTCGTAGCCTGTCACTTATATCATCACGACTAGAATCCACACCATTCTACATCGGCGCTCTAGCGCCCTGCTCACGGAGGTAGTTATGAAAAAACGCATTACCACATTGTTTTCTTGGCTTTTACTAATTGCTTTAATCTTTAGTGGTTGTAACGCAACAAATACAAGCGCAGTCACCGAAGGCGAAACGGCCATCGAAGCGGCTACAGACAGCTCCGAAGGCAAACGCGCCGAAAATCAAACGTATACATTCTCCAGCGGTAGCGAAGTGACGAGCATGGACCCCCATAAAACAGGGGCAATCCCCGTCTGGGCTGCACAAGCCCCAGTCTACGAAAATCTAGTTAGATACACCGTACAAGAAGACAAATCCGTTAAAATCGAGCCTGGCGTGGCCAGCGAATGGACTGAAAGTGAAGACGGCCTCACTTGGACATTTAAACTTCGCGAAGATGCAAAGTGGTCAGATGGATCCCCAGTGACCGCAAATGATTTTGTCTATTCATGGCAACGCGTCTACGACCCCGCTGTGGCATCAGACTATGAGTGGATGGTTGATGGCATGATTAAAGGCGGTGCAGAATTCAATAAAGGCACAGGCGCGAAAGAAGACATCGGCGTCAAAGCGATTGACGATTACACCCTTGAGTTCACATTAAACCACAAGGTCACTTTCTTCTTACAAATCGTCAGTTTTCCAACCTACAAGCCCGTTAAACAATCCGCCATCGAAGCTTTTGGCGACGAATACGGCACAACCATAGACAAAACAGTGGGAAACGGCCCTTTTATGCTCTCTAAGTGGGATCAACAAGAAATGGTCTATGTCCCGAATCCACATTATTGGGATCAGTCCAATGTTATCTTAACGCAAATCAATCGCAAAATTGTCAAAGAAGAAAACCCTAGAGCACAGGCACTTCTCGCTGGCGAGATTGATGCTGCTGGCATTGCAGAAGCCGAGTGGCGCGCGATGCTAGATGGCGATTCACGGTTTGAATACCTCAATGAAGCTGGGGCAAATGTAGAATTCTACATGTATCAACTCAACAACAAGTACTTATCTAACAAAAAAATTCGCCAAGCACTTTCCATTGCCCACGACAGGGAAAAATACGTGAGCGAAGTTGGTCGAGATTTTGGTTTTGCCGCCTACTCCGTTGTGCCTTCTGTCATTAACTGCGGAGAACTGCCTTATACCTCGCTAGTCAATGCAGAAAACAAGCACATCGAAAAAATGATTTCACAATATCCCGATCCAAAAGCGCTTCTTTTAGAAGGCCTAAAAGAACTTGGTCTACCAGAAGACCCGTCGCTTGTTGAACTCACTATTCAAACAAGGGGCACCGGCGAAGCATCTAAAGAGGCTGCGGAATGGCTGAAACAAGCTTATGCGGAGAACCTAGGCATTAACTTGAAAATCGAAATGACGGAATGGAATATCATGTGGGACAACGTAACTGCCGGAAATTTCGATATCGCTGTAGGCGGTTGGGGCGCCGACCTCGATGACCCTTCAAACCTCATCGACATCTTCCACACGAACCCCTCTAAAGGCTACTATCATGGCGAAAAAACAGGTTGGAAAGGTCCCCAAGCCGATGCATTCAACGCCCTAGTAGAAAAGGCTCAAAAGACATCGGATAACGTAGAAAAAGCCAAGGTCTATGTAGAGGCAGAAAAGATTCTTCTAGATGAAGCCATTATTTCACCAATATACTTTGGCGAAGTCTCAACATATCGTGCAAAAAAAGTCAAAGGACTGTTCTCTAACTCCTTCACATATCTCGACTATAAGGGTGTCTATATCGAAGATTTGCAATAATTCCTTCACGCACTACAACCCTCAAATACCCCTTAAAAGAAAAGGACATCGCCGAAAGTTGACGATGTCCTTTTCTTTATTTACTGTAAGCACCTCTGTTGAGCGCATCTGCTATCGCAGAAATCACTTTGCCGCTTCTTAAGGTAGCTCCAGATACCGCATCAACCCCTACAGTTTGAGTTGGCACAATCTCACCCGGTGCATATAAGGCCACAACTTCTGACAATGGCTTTCCTTTTAGATAATCGATTAGCCCCTGATATTGTGACGAAAGCACTTTTAACTTTTGATCCTCACCTGGTTTAAGATAATCTGAAGCTCCGTATGATAACACACGATACTTTAGTTGATCCATTTTACCAGACTTTATGGTAAACTCAATACCCACTTGCTGTATACCACCATCCGAATACGCACCTCGATAAGTACCATCCGCATAAGCAGCAGAGAAGCGCTTTGCCGTCTCAACTAAAGTGCCTTTAGTTGAATATACACCTCTTGACAGTGCATTTTGAATTGCAGAAACCACCTTGCCACTACGAACCGTTGCACCAGTAACTGCATCAGGTGTTCCAATAGACAAATCCGGTGCAATCGTTGCAGGTTTATAGAGATCTTTTACTGCACTTCGCACATCTTTTCCCTTAAGGTATACAATCAAACTGTTGAACTGATCAAGGATTAACTTGTTCTTTCCCTCAGTCGCCTTTTTGTAATCTGTTCCCCTGTACTGAAGAACCCGATAGCTTAATTTCTCAAAGAGATTGCCCTTGAGTTCAAACTCGACAACCACTTGTTGTCCGCCGACGCTAAAATCACCTCTATAGATCCCATCATCATAGCTGACAAGAGGCTCACCAGGAATATATGGACCGCGATTTAGTCCATCTCTCACCGCGGAAATCACTTTTCCACTGCGAAGCGTTGCACCTGTAGTTGCATCCACACCCGGCTGCATTTTTGCAATTACATCACCTGGTTTGTAAAGGGCATCGAGACCCTCTATTAATGGCTTAGAAACTAAGCTCTTTGCCAACTGCTCGTAATGTCCCTTTAGTTGCTGAGTAGGCGCATCAGATGCCTTTAGATAATCTACACCCTTATAAACCAATAAGTTGTACTTAATCTCAGTAATTTGTTGATTAAACACCTTAAACTCTACACCAACCTGCTCATAGCCGCCATCTGTAAAGCCGCCACGGTAGACGCCGTTGGCAAATATCTGTGCAGGTACTACCGGTTTTGCTGTTGCTATTGGCGCAACAGGTACTACCGGTTTTGCTGTTGCTATTGGCGCAACAGGTACTACCGGTTTTGCTGTTGCTACTGCCTTTCGACCGACAATGATTGGCATACCCGCTCTCAAAATATGCGGATTATTCACCGCTGGATTTAAAGCCATCAACTGGTGAATCGACATATTGAAAGCTTTTGCAATTTTACTAAAATCGTCATTCTCCTTTAAGTGATAATAGGAGTAACTATAGTTTTTAGGAGCAATCTCCACTTTTGTCGCCGGTTTAACTGCAGGACTGGCAACTGGTTTGACAATTGGTTTAACTGCTGGTTTAACGACAGGTTTAGCAACTGGTTTAACTACTGGTTCTTCTTCGTATTTTTGGGTCGCACTCGCCACTGAATCC
>CALFXQ010000453.1 GCA_937958285.1 uncultured Fusibacter sp.
GCTTTATCATCTGTAGGCATACACGACTCCTAAACTGTTTTTGATCGGCTGTTAAAAAAGGTTCTCAACTGCTCAAAGTAACTGTAAACCACAGGGATTAGAACAAGGGTGAGCAGTGTTGAGAGTGATAACCCGCCAATAACTGCTGTAGCAAGGGGCGCTTGTGCTTCTGAACCCTCTCCAATACCCAGTGAGAGTGGGAGCAGGCCTAGAATTGTTGTGAGCGTTGTCATTAGAATAGGTCTCAAACGGATTGGTCCGGCCATGGTTATGGCCTCAATGACTGTCTCACCTTGTGCACGGCGTGTATTGATGTAGTCTACAAGAACAATTGCATTATTAACCACGATACCCGCAAGCATGATCATGCCAATAAAAGAAGGTACGCTCAATGTTTGCCCTGTCAACCATAGGCCCAGTAGTGCTCCCGAGAAGGAGAGTGGAATGGTTAGAAGAATGGTAAATGGATGGATAAGTGACTCAAATTGTGCAGCCATAACCATGTAAACAATGATGATAGCTAAAATTAAGGCAAGTCTTAAATCTTTAAAAGCGGCTTCCATATCTGCACTCTCGCCACCAATTGAAATGTGATAATCTGGAGGTACAACATAAGATTCTAGCTGTTTTTCGAGTGCTGCTACAACAGTACCTAAGTCGGTATCCACCAACTGTGATGTAACGGTGACAACGCGCGATTGTTCTTCGCGGTTGATCGCAGCTGGCCCGCGCTGCTGCTCTATGTTGGCGATAAGGTCAAGGGGTATTGAACCATACGGCGACTTTAAGGGGAGCTGCTTAAAATCGTGCAACTTCTGGGAATATTGAGGTTCCCGTTTTAACACAACTTCGAATTCTTTGCCATCTATCTTTAGGGATGTGGCTACTTGTCCTGTGAGCGCCGTATTGATTTGCGTGGCGACGCTATAACCAGACAACCCATAGTAGGAGAGTTTGTCTCTTTCTAGATGTACGAGGATTTCATCGTTTCCTTCGGAACTGCTGTTTTCAATTTCTCGTGTACCAGGAATTGTATAAAGCATTTCTTCAATATCTGCACTAATTTGCTGCAATGTCTGAAGGTCGTTTCCCTTTACAGCAACGCTGACAGGGGCGCCCGACATGCCGCCAAAACCCATAGAGGTGACATTCACTTGAATCTCTGCGCCGGGTATATCTTTAACCCACTTGCGGAAATCATCGGCGATAGCTTGTGTTGTTCGCGTACGACGCTCGATGGGCTTTAATTGTACTCTAACGCGAGCCGTGTTTTTCGCGTTGCTCGATAAAAACTGACTGCCATCACTGCCAATGGTCTCGTAGATGGCGCTTACATCTGGAATACTTTTAATGTTTTCAGTGATTTTTTGCACGATTTTTTCTGTACTGTCGAGTTGGCTACCAGTGGGTAGGGCAATAGAGACGGTAAATTCGCCCTGATCTAAAGTAGGAAAATACTCAGTGCCTGTACCAAAAATCGAGAGTAAACTAGATGCGAAAATAAGCGCAGATACAAAGAGAGTCAATACGCGATGCCTTAATGCCCACTTTAGCAAACGCTGATAGTTTCTATCAACCAAACCAAAAAATCTGTCGAAGGAGTTGTAAAACCAGTCAAATAGACGGAATCTGCCATGGTGCTCTTTTCCTATTTGCTCGTCTACTTTTAAAAGTTTGCTGCTCATCATGGGGATTAGGGTGAGTGAAACAACAAGAGAAGTACTCAAAGAGAATGTGACGGTGAGCGCTAGTTCTCTAAAAATGGTTGCTGTAATACCTTCTACAAAGGAAATAGGCAGAAAGACAGCTATTGTGGTAAGTGTCGAGGCTGTTACGGCCATGGCCACTTCCTTGGTACCCTCGATCGCTGCCTCTACGCGACTATATCCTAGAAGTCTAAATCGATAGATGTTTTCGAGTACGACAATCGAATTATCGACTAACATACCAATACCTAGTGCAAGTCCGCCAAGGGTCATTAAGTTTAAAGTAATGCCTTGATAGAATAGCAAAATAAAGGTTGCGATAATGGAAACTGGAATAGAGGTGCCAATAATAAACGTCGTTCTAATATTGCGAAGGAACAAATACAAGATGGCAATCGCCAACAAGGCGCCAAAGACCGCACTGTTTGTAACATTATCAATACTCGCAGTAATAAACTTAGATTGATCCTGTGAGACAACAATATTGAGCGATTGATAGTCCTTTT
>CALFXQ010000454.1 GCA_937958285.1 uncultured Fusibacter sp.
ATAGCCTGTTTAAACTTTGGGTAGTAAATTTTAAGCCACACTTCATCGAGCATGTTCTCTTGGTGATTGCGCAAGTTGTATATTGCATTATATAAAGGAACCCCGCTTCGCGTTAAGACGCGGTAGGTATCCTCAAGTGCATGTTTTAACTTAGGTGTTGTGATGGAAAACAAATCCCTAGATGAAACGTGCATATCGGGAAACAAGCTTTCTATTTGATCTATAATTCCTTGAGTTGCTGCATTATGACCATTTCCAAAAGAAGCAGTAAGTATTAATACATCTATCATAAAGAATAACCTCCTATTCGGCTTAACTAGCTCCATTCTATCAACTGGAGCTTAATGTCAGCTTATTAGAAGGTTAAAATATGATTAAAACCTGTACTATCGCTTTATGTTGGCTTTAAGGTGCATTTTATCTTGATACATGGATAAATCTGCTTCTTTCAAGCATTGTTCCACTGACTTTGTTACATCATAGCGCATACTATAACCCACTGATACTAAAATGCCTTTAACGATAGCACGCTCCGATTGAACATCATCGTAAATAACAGCCTGTTGACATTTAAAACGCAAGCGCTGGATTAGGCTTTGAACATCCGCCTCTTGCTGCCCCTTTAACCACAGCACAAACTCATCTCCACCCATTCTTATCGCCACAGCATCGTGATCGAGGTTCTGTAAAATTGACGAAAAATGCTTGATTAAATGATCACCCGCTAAATGTCCAAATTGGTCATTTACTATTTTTAAATCATTTAAGTCTGCCATAATCAAGTACTGGGGAAAAGGTTCTATGTCCATCTTGGGTTCAATATGGTTAAAATAATTGCGGTTATATAACTCTGTTAGAGGGTCAAGGTATAACAAGCGCTCTCTTTCTTTTAAGAGCAACATTTCAGACGACTGGCGGCTCAGTTTCTTTACGATGCGAATGATTGCAACTGTCATGAGGACGATGGTCAATAGCGTCCCTACAAGCAAGGCAAAAAGACGCCTATTAGCAATGTTTTCTAGTGCGGGTACACTTTGAAGCCCCTTGTATTTTGAGTCGTTATAACTGATTAAAGGCCTCATCTTATTGAAAATCGAAATGAGTGGCGTCAACGTTTTTTTTGCACCGAAATAGAGAAAGCTATCTGCAGAGGTTTCACCCTTTTTTATAATATTTGTATATCCTAAACCAACTGTGTAAAATTCAGCAACAGCTGGCGTCTCAATAAAATAGTCTGCTTTTCTAGTCACAAGAGCATTTAAAGCCTCTTGTATATCTTTGACCTTAACAATCTCTACTTTCCGAAGATTTCTCAAAAGGTAGTTTTCATGCCAAAAGCCTTCTATAACGGCAACCTTTTTTCCTTCAAGTCCGTAGATATCATTAATATATGGCAATGGCCTTAGTCCATATATCAAATCGCGCTCATCGCTATAGGCTTCTGTAAAAATGAAGTTGGCCATTCTCTCGTTGGTCTTTGCCATATTTAGCACATCAATTTCACCTTTTAATGCTTTGCCATATACTTCATCGAAGCTGCCAGGCACGGGTTCAATTTCAATACCAATGAGGTCTGAAAATTGCATAAAGTAATGACCCGAAATACCCTGATATCTATTTTGAGCGTAATAATCTATGGGCAAATAATCTGTTGCCACGCCCACTTTTATCTTTGGATTTGTGCGTAACCAGTCTTTTTCTTCCGGTGTTAGCTGGATAATCTTTCGTAGATAATCTTGTCTCGCCTCTGTAATCATTTGATTAATTGCATCTGAATGCTCATCAATCACCCTCTGAAGAATGGTTATAAGTTTTTCATTCTCTTTTAGGGCAGAAAGCGTCATCTCTGATCTAATCGACTCGATTCTCGCCACTTCTTTAATTCCTGGATAGTCGTAAATATAGTCGTAGACAATATCACCACCAGAGGTGACAAAGCCATCAATCTCCTTATTATCCAAGGCTTCCAATGCTGCGTATTGATCTGGATACAAATATGTATCGTAGGAGATTTTATTATAAGTATCTTTAAATAGCTGCAACCCTATATCTTGATGAATAAAACCGACTTTCTTTGCATCTAAGTCGCCGATTGTTTGAATGGTGCTTTCTTTCTTTGCGAGAACTGTATATGGAACGCTATAAATTGATTTTGTAAAAACCATGCTCTTTAATCTGTCTGGTGTTGGATTTGCGCCTACGAGTAAGTCTATGTCACCATTGTGTAGTCCATCGTATACTTCAGCCCAACTTTTATCGTCGACAATTTTGATGTCCAGATATAGCGCTTGTCTGAAATATTCTACGAGCGGAATGATGTAGCCTTTGGTAGAATCGCCATCTTTAAAGTACTCCATACCCGCAATCGGATCTAAACCCAATTTTATTGTACGACCCGAGAAGGAAGCCAGCACCTCTTTTTCAGCATTTGATAACTTAAATGCTTGCGGTTGCTGCGTTGATGCACGCACCCCAAGAGATAGCACCGTGAAATTTATGAGTAAAATGAACACAAGAAGGGATACTCCATATGTTGAAAGGCGCTTTTTTTGTTTGCTATGGTGCATTTAGTGCCTCCTGTTGAATTTTACGTCATTGTATGCCATCTATACTCTAAGGGAATAAGATCTGTGCAAAAAATGATACCCTCTTCTTCTAGCATTAAGCGCTGTATTGACTCGCCTTCTCCCTTTAAACTTATCTTCCACTGACTATTCACCACGCGATGCCACGGCAAATGCTCCTTATCGGACAAGGATGACAGTGTGCGTGCGACTTGTCTGGCTGCGCCCGGATACCCAGCACGCTCGGCAATCTCTCTATACGAGGCCACATAACCACGGGGTATACCTTTCACCACTGCAATAATGCTTTCTGTAATGGGCTTATACTTTTGGGGGCTACGAGAAAGTGCCATTTTATTCACATCCTTAACCAATGCTGTGCATATATTCTATAGTATAAATGATTTAATCATCAGGCACAAAGTCTTTCTTAATTTAGTGCTTTCATTACAATTCTTAAATAAAAAGAAGTGCTGCCCAACAATTGTGCATCTTGAATAAACCGCAATGCACAATATCTTTGTTGGAGAAACACCTTTAACATGTTACAGTTTACTCGTCATCGCTCAGCGAATCGAAACCAAGACCCTTCCCCCACACCGAGCTCACTGCTAAAATATCTACAAATGCATCTTGATCGACTTGAGCAATATACTGCTTGATTAACATGGACTCTCTCGGCGAGCAAATTGTTACCAACTTCGTCTTTTCTTGATTTGTGTATCCCCCAATAATTTTATATTTAGAGATGCCGCGCTTTATTTGTGTCAGTATATACTGCTCAATGTCTGCCTGCGCATTACTTATAATTTCTAGCTTCATTAAATTCTGTCCTAAACCAAATAACACCACCTCGATGGCCTTAAGAAAGACGAATTGTGTAATCAAGGCATAAAGTGCCGTTCTAATGTCGAATACGAGCATGGATACAAAGACTACTGCAACATCTATTGTCGTGATAATTAAACTGACCGAGATAAAGGGATACAACCGCTTGTGAATGATTTTACCGATGGAATCGCTCCCCCCCGAAGAATAGCCCCGTTTGAGAATCAATCCAACGCCAAGACCACCAACAACGCCATAATATATAGAGGCCAAGAACATATCGTTTTCAGTAAGATTAAAATCAAACCAACTGAAGATCATCAATACCATTGGAAATGATACAGATAAGAGCAATATCTTTCCCGCTTCTCGCTTTCCTAACAAAAGATACGTTGCCAAAAGAGTGGCCAAAGACAGAGCGTAATAAAACCATGTATATGGAATACCTAACCAAGCCTCAAGTATAAGTGAAATACCGGTAATGCCACCGGTTATTAAATGATTGGGAGCTAGAATTGCACTGATGGCAAAAGCCAAAATGCACATGCCACTAAATACATACACCACATCCCAAAAAAGACGGTTCCAAGAATTAGCTCTTGGACCTTTTGTATTCTTTTGCATAAATCACCTCTTAATGTTTTTATCTCTATTTTATTGTCATAAATAGTCTATAAGGATACTTTCTCAATAACATACCCAAATCTATGCTTAACCTTTCAAATTGCTTCCATAAAAAAACCCTAATCGCTTAATTTTAGCGATTAGAGTTGAAATGTTCAAAAGCATTAGACATCATGGCAGCAATAGCCATACCAAGATCGCAGTGCTCTTCGTTAATAGTCTCACCCTCTTTAAGTATAAAACCTATAATACCAAAGGTGGACCGCTTCCCAGTAACTGGCACGTAGTATACATTGGCATCACCCTTAAACTTTGGCGTGACAATCTCCGGCAAGTGGCGCGTGAACACGTTGCTCATAGATGCGAAATGATGAGAGGCCAGTGCTGGAAAATGTTCTAGCTGAATACCCTTTTGGAAGTAAAGAAACTGCTGCAATTGTTTATTATCTGAAGAAGTTGCCACTAAAATACGCCTATGCAAAATGGAAGAGCACTCTTCTCCAATAACTTCTGCCACATCTTCGAGCTTTTCAATGCGAATTAAGCGTTGACTGATATGAAACAACAATTGCGTACGTCGCTCTCGAGACTTTGCAAGCAGCATAGCCTTTTGCATCTTGTTTGTAATACTGCTCATCATCAGAGCGCTGAGAAGCATAAATGCAAATGTAAAAACATAACTAGAGTTGATCACATTGAATGAGAATCTAGGCTCTGTAAATCCAAAATTGAACAAAAGCACTGCTGCAATTGAGGCCACTGTACTCGGTAAATAACCCTTTGTTAGATTTGCAACACCGATAACAGAGAGCATATACACCATGATGATGTTTGCCTCTTCAATTTTAAAATAAGAAAAACCAATGGATACACCAGTCGCTAAACCAAGTAGACCTATTGTGATGAAAGTTGACTGCAAAGGTGCTAATATGCTCGGTTTTTGACGCTGTAAACTAGATTGCATTTTATACGCTCCACTTGAGTAAATCATAAACTACTCAATCATTATACATGAATCTAGCCATTTGAAAAGAAAAAAATAGAGCCTATAAAAGCAGGCCCCTATAGCATTGAGTTTCCCTTGTTTTTCTTAACATAACTATTTAAGAAGTGCGACAACTTACTCTGGCGCATCTAACTATTGAAGTAGAAATTCAACCCAGTCAATAAGCGATGCAAATGCTAAAATTAAAGCGCTATTCACCATGCTCTGACTATCTTGCATTATCCCCTCTTGATAATTTACCTAACAGAAAAGTTAGACAAGCATTGAATCGATTCACTATACTGTTTAACATAATTTTCACAAACGACAAATCTTCTGTCGTGCTTTTCTCTTAAATCTATGGCATAATTAAGTATACATCTATGAGGGGGGGATTATGGGGAAGTTTGTTCATAGCTATATAGTGATTGATACCTTTATTACAGATTCTAAAGTGTTACAACAAGTAGAGCGCGTGATCAAATCATTTAATATCAAGGTCCCCGAAGCTGCTAATACCTTAAGTTTATGTATCGTTGACTCGAAAGCACTTCAAGTTAATCAGGAACACTATCTCACTCACTATGATTACCAGATCGTCATCTTATTAGAGGAACACCTTTCTCTAGAACAAAAGTTGGTCTCTCAAAGCATACCATTTATCCTTCATCATATTTTTTTAGATTTTCAATTGTTAAACATTCTCCAATTAATTAACAAAACACAGAATTTCAGCCTCAACAACAAGATACTTGAAACCATTTATGAAGCTGCCCAAAATTCTATCGTACTTACCGATACAAAAGGACAAATTGTATATGCCAACACCTATTTTGTAAATCTCACGGGATATGATTATGAAACTCTAGAAGGCAATATGCCTCATTTGATAAAAAGTGGTTTTCACGATTCTGATTTTTACAACGAGCTGTGGCAAGAGATCTCTAGTGGCAAAACTTGGCATGGTTTCTTTGTTAACAAGCAAAAAAGTGGCATTCTCTTTTACGAAGAGGCTACAATCTCTCCCATTATAAATGCACAAGGCACCATCACCAACTATCTCAAAATTGGCAAGAGTGTAGCAAAAGAACGTTTACATCAAAATGTTCTCGCAAGCGAATGGAGAAGTGCAAAAGATGCACTGACGTATATGATTCCGCCTCGATCGAAGACGAAGAATCTGACCTTTGATTTGCGCTTTAGAGCATTTAATCATCTCGGTGGAGATTTTATTTTTTATAAACAAGTTTCACAGGCACATTATGTGGTTGCTTTACTAGATGTGATGGGACACGGAGTTGCCTCGACAATCGTCGGCCTACAGGCGCTAACACAATTAGATACAAGGTTAGAGTTCGAGAGCCTATTACGTTCAGTTCAGCATCTTAACACATACTTATCTTTGCGAAATAGTAAAGGCGACCAATCTCTTCGCTATCTATCTGGCATTTTTGTAGAGTTGGATTTTAAAAACGCTCAATACAGTTTCATCAACGCTGGCCACCCCGATTTTTACCTAATCGGGCACGATAACGCACTGCATGCAATTGGCTCGAATAACTTGCTTATTGGTATAAATGCAAAATATCCCTTCAGACAAAGTAAACTTGACCTCAGGAATATTAAGCATATCTTCATGTATTCAGATGGCATACTTGAGATTGATCGCTCACAAATAGATAAAGGCGATGAAATCATGCAAAAGGTTTTAAAAGAATCACTCGAAAATAACAAAGACATCTTGAAGCACGTTTTAGACACACTTTTAAATCCAAACTTTCAAGAAGACGATATTTCAATGTGCTTATTAACACCCAATCATGCCTACGATTGATTCATAATCGCAAAGCGATAAAAAGACCGTTCATCATCGCGATAATGAGATCCTTGGAGTGTAACTAAGACGCTTTTACACAACCCTTTTAAGCCAATTTCTAAAGAAATTGGTTTTTTTTTTTTTATTAGCGCTCTTTCATAGAAATAAAACGCATCCTGAAACTCCTCTTGAACGATCTCTTTTAGTGAATGCCTTAAAAGATCTGTTGCATCTAGCTCCAACTGCTGTAACAAGGTATTATTCACTCTTAGAATATCCATCTGTGCATTGCAAATAATATATCCTACAGGTGCATCTTCAAAGATTGAGTAAAAATACTGCTTACTCTTTTCAAGCTCTTGCTGTACACGCAGGAGCTCCTCTTTTTGATACCAAAGTTCCTGATGGTAAACGCTAACCTCTTCAGTAATACGGTAGACTACATCTTCTATTGATTGAGCATCATCTAAATCCAAACCCTTTAGCAGTGTTGTTACTTTGTCTTTAAGTAAATTGATATTCAATTGCCACCTCTCATTAACAATACCTGCACTCAAGCTACCCTATTTATGGTATTCAAAGAGTTTATGCCCAAAACATTACGCACTAAACCTTTTTTTACACCTTTGTGTCTCTTGCAATATAAATATGCAATAAAAAAACACCGCAAATTTAATTTGCGATGCCTTTTTGATGGTGCCCAGAGGCGGAATCGAACCACCGACACGAGGATTTTCAGTCCTCTGCTCTACCGACTGAGCTATCTGGGCAAATCTTATTAAAACGCTCAGTCACGAACAATTCACTTTGTGAATCGTTCTTTCTCACACACTTCTCAGTGTGCTCGGGCTGAGCTATCTGGGCAAATCTTATTAAAACGCTCAGTCACGAACAATTCACTTTG
>CALFXQ010000455.1 GCA_937958285.1 uncultured Fusibacter sp.
GAAAGCCTAAACATGTCTTCTATAAACTGCTTCTCTTCTTCAATGGACTTTTGAAAAAGCTGTGTTGTGGTAACATCTATTATTACGCCTTCATAATGACGACATTTCTGATCGCTGCCGACATAAGTATCCTCATCATTTTGAAATATAGGGTGAATACGTATCTCCCAGTAAACTGGTTCTTCAATGGCAAGTTTGAGAATCAGTTGAACGGGGAATCCGTATAAATTTGCTTGAATAAGCTGCTCCACAAGACGCCACTGACAGGACTCTTCAAACCAATCTAAAAAGGACTGCGCCCTTAAGCCTTTTAAACAGGCGATTGGGAAGCTCCCTTCCTCGATTTGAACCAGTGAGACTTTGTCATTGCACAACTTTAAGCCAATGGCAGCCATATTTTGATCACTTAAAACTTGGGCACGCCATTGCTTTGCAACCGAATTGTAGGTTTTTTCCGAATTTTGCAAAGAGTTATTTTCAGCCATTGTTATCTCCCCGTTGTTCTATGTAAATATGTGTAATATTATATCATATCGAGATTTAAACCACTATGTGATTTTAAACACAAGTTGCGCAAATAAAAAGACACCTGATCGCAACACATAATCAGGTGTCTTTGCCTTCAATTCTAATTTTTCATGTGAATTGCTTTTCCTATAGCGCCATGGGCTGCTTCCATTACAATCTCAGACAACGTCGGGTGTGGATGCACGGCTCTGGCTAAATCGTGTACTGTGCCTTCTAGAGTCATCGTGGCAACCGCCTCAGCAATCATATCGGTCGCGTGAATGGCCACTATATGAACACCTAATACTTCGCCGTACTTGCGATCCGCTACTATTTTTACAAATCCAACACTTTCGCCTTCAGCCAACGCCTTTCCGTTAACAGATAATGGGAATTTGCTAATAACCACATCGTGACCTCTGCTAAGTGCTTCCTTTTCAGTAAGTCCAACAACACCCACCTCGGGGAAACTATAAATGCAAGAAGGCATTTGATTATAATCAACAGGAATACTGCTGCCATGAATATGTTCTACAGCAGTAATCCCTTCTGCAGAAGCAACATGTGCAAGCATCATTTTTCCATTAACATCTCCAATTGCATAAATGTTAGGTTTAGAGGTACGCAAAAACGCATCTACCTGAATGCCTGTCTTGTCACGTTCTAAGTTCAGCTTCTCTATGCCTTTAAGATTGGGTTGTCTCCCCAAACTGACAAGTATCTTCTCACCACTTATCTCAAAAGTCTTGCCTTGATGCACATACTTCACGATTGATTGATCAATGCCTTGAATTGTAGCCTCAGTAATAATCTGTATACCGCTTTTTATCAAGTGCTTTTGCATTGTTTCTCTTACATCGTGATCTAGGGTCGATAAAATCTCTTTTGAGCGCTGAATCAGAGTTACTTTAGTTCCAAGGGATGCATATAATGTGGCGAACTCCACAGCGATTACCCCGCCGCCCAAAATAATCATCGTCTTTGGCTGTTTAGCCAAGCTAATTGCGCCAGTTGAGTCAATTGCAATACCTGCATCAATGGCATCTTTTAAACCTGGCAAATCTGGCGTTACCGATGAAGAACCGGTTGCAATAATCAAGTACTTATAGGCGATGACTTCTCCTGTTTCGAGTTGCACGGTGTTTTGGTCTGTAACATCGCCAAATGCATTAAATACATCTACCTTGTTGTGCTGAAGCAACTGCTGTACACCAGAAGTGAGTTGATGTACAACTTTGTCCTTTCGATGCATCATCTGTGGCCAATCAATGGTCGGCGATACACCCTCGGGTAGATTGATGCCAAAGACCCTGGCATGTTGAAATTCTTTGAAGAGTTTTGCTGTTTTTAGTAAGGTTTTTGTTGGTATGCACCCATAATTGAGGCACACACCACCCAGTTTATGTTTTTCAATTAAAGCAGTGCGATAACCAAGCTGTGCCGCCTTAATTGCCGCTACATAACCACCTGGTCCGCCGCCTAGTACTACGATATCAAATGCATGTTGACTCATCTAATCACCTCAGCTTAAAAGCAATAAATCAGGGTTAGCCAAAAGCTTCTTAAGTGTCTGCAAGAACCTTCCGGCATCAGCGCCATCTACAACTCGGTGATCAAAAGAAATTGATAGTGGCAATGTGTCTTGAATCACAAAAGTGTCATCGTCTCCAACTGCTGGTTTCTTATATATTGTTCCTATACCTAAGATGGCCACTTCAGGGCTCTTAATTACAGGGACGCCATAAAGTGCACCAATAGCACCATAATTTGTCACAGTAAAAGTACCACCTTCTAAATCTTTAATTGTCAGCGACTTATGCTTTGCAGCCTCTCCGAGTCGCTTGATTTCTTTTGAAAGTTCAATAATGCTCATGCGATCAGCATGTTTCAATATAGGAACCATAAGCCCATCTGGAGTATCTGTAGCCATGCCAATATTGTAGTCCTTCTTTAGCAAAATTACTTCTCGTTCCATATCTACACTTGCGTTAATTATGGGATGTGCCTTTAATGCGATAGCAATCGCCTTAATAATAAACGGCATGTAAGTCAATCTCGTATCTGCACTTTCCAACATCTTGTTCACTTCAGCTCGGTACTGAACCAAACGGGTTACATTGACCTCATCCATGGCTGCTGTATGAGGAATGGTAAACTTCGACAAGGTCATATTCTTTGCAATGGTCTTTCTTAACATAGTCATTGGTATCTGTTCAACCGCATTGGAGTCAATATTTATCACTTGACTTTGGGTATGAACATGCTTTGGTTCTTGGCTACTATTATTTGTGGTGTCTTGCTCTCGCGTGACCATATCCGCTTTTGGCTTTTGTTTACTCTCAAAAGCATTTTTAATGTCATCCTTCATTATTCGACCATTTGGTCCACTACCTAAAAGGGTCTGAATGTCTACACCAAGATCCTTAGCCATCTTTCTTGCGACTGGTGTAG
>CALFXQ010000456.1 GCA_937958285.1 uncultured Fusibacter sp.
AACTTTTTAACATGACATAAATCTTATTATGCTTTGTAGGGGGTAATGATGATGGACATAACTTCAGGTATCATTGGAAATATCGCTTTGCTATCAATTTTAAGTGTCATACGTCAAATAGACTCCTTATAATGTTTGAATTTGAACTGTCTGCGAGGTTCTTTGACTTCGCCCCGATTGGTAATGATTTTAAGGGCAAACGCATCATTGAACACGTACTCTTAAAGGTCGGAATAAATATAGCGAGTGTGTAGATAAGTCTAGCCAAAAATATAGAACGATATTTTGAGTGGCTCAGTTGAGAAAAATGACTGGGCCATTTGTTTTATAGAGAATCGATACGAAAGTAAGTTTTTTAGAATTTAGTTAGAGTAGTATTTTTTGATTAAGTATAGAAATACTGGACTTATCATATTCAAGGAGTCCTTCATTCTTCATCTTCTGCAATTCGCGTGACAGTGAAGTACGTTGCACCCCGATACGGTCAGCGAGTTCTTTTTTTGTTAGACGAAGTTGTAAAGTCTGACTCTTTTGCACTTTATACTCGCTTTTTAAATAAGCGATGATACTTTCGCGAATAGAACGATTCACATAATGTTTAAGTTTGTCACCAAGTAGCAATGAATGATCGGAAATATATTCTAAGTAAACTTTCAAGAAATCCTTATTTGTTGCACAAAATTCAAATATGAGATTCTTGGCAATGCTAAGCAGCGTTACCTCTGTTTTAGCAGTTACCATCATTGGATAGCAAGGGTTCTTAGAAAACAATAAATTTCCCCCAAGAACATCATCGGGGTAGAATTCAGTGATTCTCATCAAATTGCCAGCATCGTCTATGCGCTCGATGAGAACTTGTCCACTTAAAATGATGTCAATATAAGTACAATGATCTCCATCGAAATGTATGATTTCGCCATGTGTATATTTTTTAACTTGAATTTGCTTGTTGGCATTAAGATTCTGTTCCCAATAACTTTCGGGTATAGTCTTTAAAAGTGAAAAATTGCTATAAATATTTGTTAGTAAATTCATTAAACATCCTTTCGAGAGTTACCATGGTAACGCCATTCTTTTTGACTATAGTATATACTTTGTCTAAAAGAATGGAAAGGAGATTTTAAAGTGGATATATTTACACTGTCATTTTGGGGTATCTCAATTGCTTTAACAGGTCTCTCCTTAGTTAAAAGCAAGAAGAAGACTTTTGAAGCTATGAAAAAGTCAAAAGGCATGATGGGAAATATGCTTGGAGAGATAATCGCTATTATTTTCATTATCGGGATTGTATTGACCTTTATACCCCCTGAGTCAATAAAAAGCATTTTAGGATCAGAGAATACAGCGCTTGCAACTATCATAGCAGCAGTAGCAGGAAGTGTAACCTTAATACCTGCTTTCGTTGCTTTTCCTCTTGTAGGATCATTTGTGGATGTTGGAGCGAGTATCGTCCCAGCAGTTGCGTTCTTAACCACACTCACAATGGTGGGTATAGTGACTTTTCCACTTGAAAAGAAAGAATTTGGGTTTAAATTTGCTTTAATCCGAAATGCATTTAGTTTTGTTGCGGCACTTCTTATTGCTGCAGTGATGGGGGTGGTACTATGACGGTAAAAGGGATGATTAAGAAAAACAAGTTGTTAGTGTTTGTTGCAGTGATTTATGTAATCCTTTTTGTTATAATGCCGGATAAAGCCACAACAGCTATTGGGAATAGTGTTTATTATTTGATAGAAATGTTTGAAGTATTACCCGTTATTTTTTTATTAACGGTGGTCATTGAGGCACTCGTTCCAAAAGAATGGATTATTAAACATTTTGGCGAAAAATCAGGTTTTTTCGGTAATATATTGTCACTTGTGCTAGGGAGCATATCAGCAGGCCCGATTTATGCAGCATTTCCAATCAGTAAAATGTTAATGACGAAGGGTGCAAGTGTTGCTAATATCGTCATTATTTTAAGCTCATGGGCAGTTATAAAAATTCCAATGCTGGCAAATGAAGTGAAGTTTTTAGGTATCTCTTTTATGAGTATTCGGTGGATCTTGACTGTAGGCGCAATTCTTATAATGGCATGGCTCATGGGTAAAATGATAGATAAAAGAGATTTAATTACAGAAGTATCTGATCACTCAAAACCGAAAGTCGCTGTTAATCAAGATTACTGCGTTGGATGTGGAATCTGTGTAAAAATGATGCCTGAGGTTTATGAGCTTATTGATCAAAAAGCATATGCTAGGTTTGAAAATGTGAATTCGGGTAATATGACAATGATTCATAAAACCGTGAGTAAATGTCCAACTCAGGCGATTACCATTAATGCGAGTGGGGGTGAAGAATAAATGAATAAATACAGGAAGTTAATTCAAATGGCATTCTTGTTCATTTTCTTTTTCATAATTGCAAAAGGAAATATGTTCATATGGTTAGGGTTGTTTCTAATCAGTTTAATTGGGGCTACAATTTTTGGGAGATTCTATTGTGGTTACATTTGTCCAATGAATACGGTTATGGGGGCAACAGAGAAACTTTCTAAAAAATTAAATTGGCGAACAAAGTCAGTTCCGACAGTGCTTCAAAGCAAATACCTGCCTTGGATTGTGTTGCTAATGATGGTTGGCACGATGGTTTTATCAAAAAAAGTATTCCATCAAGAGGTACCAATTTTAATTCTATTGATGGCAGTATCTATCTTAGTAACGTTGAGATATGAAGAGTGGGTTTTCCACAATCACATTTGCCCATATGGCGCATTACTAAGTCTAACGGGTCGGTGGGCTAAATTTTCAACAAAAGTTGAATCAGACCTGTGTATTGGTTGTAAAAAATGTGAGACCGTTTGTCCATCTAAAGCCATAAGTGTAGATCGCTTAACTAAGGTAGCTCAAATTGATCCGTCAACTTGTCACCAATGTCAAGCGTGCACTATGGTGTGTCCTAAAAATGCGATTCATTACACTGGGAGGCTAAAATGAAAATTACACCCGAAATTAAAGCAATTCAAAATGCTTATATGCAAGCTAGAAGTG